>CAYFYS010000166.1:0-5326 GCA_964347365.1 uncultured Rhodospirillaceae bacterium
GGGGGGGGGGGGGGGTCGAGGGTACCGGGGCGTGCGCCTGCGTCGCGCCGTCGCCGAGCCCGCCGGGTCGAACGGCGGCTTGACGCGGGCGCAAGCGGGGACTAAACACCCGGTTCCGACCGGAAAGGGCGACGGACGATGGCGAATATCAGATCGGCCGAGAAACGGGCACGACGCGCGGTCGCCCGCACCGCCATCAACAGCGCGCGCCGCAGCCGCGTCCGCACCCATGTCAAGAAGGTGGAAGCCGCGATCGCCGGCAAGGACAAGGAGGCGGCCCGCGCGGCCCTGAAGGCGGCCGAGCCCGAGCTGATGCGCGGCGTTTCCAGGGGGGTGCTTCACCGCAACGCCGCGGCGCGGAAAATCTCCCGTCTGGTTGCACGGGTGAAGTCGATCGGCTGAGCCTCCGCCGCGGCCGATGCCGCGCCACCAAGTCAAATCGTATTTGTTTATAGGGTCTTAGCGCTCGAAATTGATCTGTCCTGCGCACTCGGTTCTTTTTCTTTTCCCTTCGACAAAAATCCCCGGAAAAGTGAGGCGGCCCCGTTTTCAGGTCGTTGCCAGCCCGCTGTGCCGTCGCTACAGTGATTGTTACAGAACGGTGGCTGGAGTGCGTTTCGTAATAATAACATGGTGTGGTGCTAGCCTAATTCTTGTATCGTACATCTCAACTAAGTTCTAAAATTCGTCGTCCCGACAGTTCTGTCTGGAAAAATCAGGAAACTGACTTGTACTGCTTCAGGTGCAGGGCGGGATTTTGGAGAAGGTGATGTTTGTACGGAGTGACTCCTTAGGCGGTCTTATTGTGGGCGAACCGGTCCCGGGGTCGCGGCGGTCTTCCCGAACCGGTTCCGCGGCCGTTCGATGCTTTCAACCCACAGCGTTGCCGCAACCGGGCCCGGCCCGGGGCTAACTGGTGGCCGGTTCGAACGTCGATGTGCGCGTGTCGGCGCAATGGGCCAGAATCCGCGGAGCGCTTCGCGCCGAGTTCGGCGAGTCCACGTACCGGAGCTGGCTGAAGCCGCTCACCCTGCTCGCCGTGGACGGCGGCACTGTTCGGATCGCCACGCCGACGCGGTTCATGCGCGACTGGGTGGCCGGCCATTACGCCGCGCGCATCCTTGCGCTGTGGACCGAGGAAAGCCCCGGCCTGGAGACGCTCGACATCCAGGTGCAGGCCGAGCCGGTCCGGCGCGAACGGCGCCGGCTGCCGAGCCCAAACAAGGGCGGCGGGGAGCCGGGCAGGCGCTGTCCCGCCCGGCGGCCGAACCCGGCCGGCGCGGGGGCGCCGGATGCGGCCCCGACCGCCACCGCATCGCGGGGCGGCGAGCTCGGCGCCCCGCTGGATCCGCGTTGCGTCTTCGATACCTTCGTCGTGGGCAAGCCGAACGAACTCGCCTTCGCCGCCGCGCAGCGCGTCGCCGATCAGCCGAGCGCGACCTACAACCCGCTCTTTCTCCATGGCGGGGTGGGGCTCGGCAAAACCCACCTGATGCACGCGATCGGCTGGCACGTCCGACAGCACCGTCCCGAGCACCGGGTGGTCTACCTGTCGGCGGAGAAGTTCATGAACCAGTTCGTCCGGGCGCTTCAGCACCGCGACGCCATCACCTTCAAGGAGCGCCTGCGTTCCGTCGATATCCTGATGATCGACGACCTGCAGTTCATCCGTGGCAAGGGCGCCACCCAGGAGGAATTCTTCCATACCTTCAACGACGTGATGGACAACAAGCGCCAGATCGTGGTCTCGGCCGACAAATCGCCCTCGGATCTCGAGGGGATGGAGGAGCGCTTGCGTTCGCGGCTTGGCGCCGGGCTGGTGGTGGACATCCATGCCACGACCTATGAGCTCAGGACCGGGATTCTGCAATCCAAGGCCGATCATCTCGACGTCGCGATCCCGGCCAAGGTGCAGGAGTTCCTCGCCCGCAAGATCACCACCTCGGTGCGCGAGCTCGAAGGCGCGCTCAACCGCGTCGTCGCCCATGCGACCCTGGTCGGGCGGGAGATCTCGCTGGAAACCTGCCAGGACGTGCTGCACGACCTGCTGCGCGCCCACGACCGGCGGGTGACGATCGAGGACATCCAGAAACAGGTTGCCGAGCATTTCGGCATCCGCCTTGCCGACATGCATTCGGCGCGGCGCGCGCGCGCGGTCGCACGGCCCCGCCAGGTTGCGATGTACCTGGCCAAGCAGCTCACCGCCCGGTCCCTGCCGGAGATCGGCCGCAAGTTCGGCGGGCGCGACCACTCCACGGTCTCCCACGCCGTGCGCAGGGTCGAGGAGCTGCGCGGCGGCGACCCCGGCTTTGACCAGGACGTCGATCTCTTGAGGCGGATGCTGTCGCGGTGAGCGCGGCCGGCAGCCGAAGGCCGTCCCGCAACCGGTCTTGACGTGTCCGGCGATCGGGCGCGGGCCAGGACGCGCCACGGGGCAATGTTTCACGTGAAACATTGCCGTGCACGAAAACCGGGCGCGGAAACCATGACCGCCCCGTGCACGGCGTGGCGAACCGCGCGCCCTCGGGTCGGGGCGCCGATTCCTACCGTTGCCGCGCCCGGCCGTGCTATATTGGACGCCGACGCGCAGACGCCCAGACGGAAAGCCACACCGCGATGAAGCTCACGATCGAACGCGGGACGCTGCTGAGATCGCTGCAGCATGTCCAGGGCGTGGTCGAACGGCGGACCACGATACCGATTCTGAACAACGTCCTGCTCGATGCTGCCGACGGCGCGTTGACGATGACCGCCACCGACATGGACCTGGCCATCGTCGAGCGTGTGGACTGCCACCTCGTCCAGCCCGGCGCGACCTCGGTCCCGGCCCATACGCTCTACGACATCGTCCGCAAGCTGCCCGAGGGTGCGGAGATCGAGATCGCCAGCGGCGGCGAGCAGAACCAGCTCGTGGTGCGCTGTGGGCGTTCGCGTCTGGCGTTGGCGACGCTGCCCGGCGAAGACTTCCCCAGGATGGCCGAGGGCACGCTCCCGTTCAGTTTCAGCCTGAGCGCCGAGGCGCTCGGCGGCGTCATCGACCGCACCCGGTTTGCGATGTCGGTGGAGGAAACCCGCTATTACCTCAACGGGATCTATGTGCATGCGGCCGACACCGATGTCGGCCCGATGCTGCGCATCGTCGCCACCGACGGCCACCGGCTGGCCCGTGTCGAGATGCCGCTGCCGGACGGCGCCGTCGGCATGCCCGGCGTGATCGTCCCGCGCAAGACGGTCGGCGAGGTGCGCAAGCTGCTGGGCGAAGGGGCGGACGAGGCGAGAATGGCGCTGTCGGACACCAAGGTCCGGATCGGTGTCGGCAACACGGTGCTCGTCTCCAAGCTGATCGACGGCACGTTTCCCGACTACGACCGGGTGATCCCGTTCGCCAACACCAAGGCCTTGCGGGTCGATCCGGGGCACTTCGCCAAGGCGGTCGATCTGGTCTCGACCGTCTCGACGGAGAAGTCGCGCGCGGTCAAGCTGCGGCTGGACCAGGGCACGCTGGTGCTGTCGGCCTCCAGCCCGGATTCGGGGAACGCCGAGGAGCGTCTGGAGGTGGACTACGCCGACGGCCCGCTGGAGATCGGCTTCAACGCGCGTTACCTGCTCGACGTCGCCGGGCTGATCGAAAGCGACGGCGCGCAGTTCATGTTTTCCGATGGTGCGTCCTCGGCACTGGTCCGCGATCCGTCCGATCCCGGCGCGGTCTATGTCCTGATGCCGATGCGCGTTTGAGCCCGGCGGCAAGCTGCGCCGAAAATGCCGCATGACCGGGCGGTGCCGCCGGCGGCCGGGCTCGCCGTCAGCAGGCTGACGGCGACCGATTTCCGGAACTATTCCTGGCTGCGTCTGAACGTGGACCGGCGTCCGGTCGTCCTGACCGGCCCCAACGGAGCGGGAAAGACCAATCTTTTGGAAGCGCTGTCCTTTCTGGCCCCCGGTCGCGGCCTGCGCCGCGCCGCCCTGGGCGAGGCAAGCCGCAGAACCGACGACGGGGCGGCCACGCGATGGGCCGTCGCCGTACGGCTCGAAACCGTCGATGGCACGGTCGAGATCGGCACCGGGATCGCCCAGGCGCCGCACCCGGGCACCGGTGCGCGGCGGATCGTGCGCATCGACGGCGCCGATGCGGCCTCGCAGAGCGCCCTTGCCCGGTGGGTTTCGTTGAGCTGGATCACGCCGGAGATGGACCGTCTGTTCGACGGCTCCTCGGCCGACCGCCGAAGGTTCCTCGACCGGCTGGTCTACGGCTTCGATCGCGAGCATCCGGCGCGGCTGAACCGCTACGAGCGCGCGATGCGCGACCGCTCGCACCTGTTGCGCCGCCACGGCGTGCGCGCCGATGGCGCTTGGCTCGAGGCTCTGGAGCGCGCGATGGCCGAAACCGGCGTTGCGCTCGCAGCCGCCCGGCGCGGCCTGGCCAGGCGGCTGGATGCGGTGTGCCGCGCCGCCTCCGGGCCGTTTCCCGCCGCTTCGGTGGCGGTCGAGGGCGATGTCGAGGCGTTGCTCGACGCGATGCCGGCCCTGGCGGTCGAGGATGCCGTGCGTGCGCGGCTGGCCCGCCAGCGCCCGGCCGATCTCGAGGCCGGGCGCGCGCTTTTCGGCCCGCACCGCAGCGATCTGGCGTGCATCCACCGCGCCAAGGGCCGCCCGGCGGCCGTGTGCTCGACCGGTGAGCAGAAGGCGCTGCTGATCCGCCTCATCCTGGGCCATGCGCGGCTTGGCGCCACCGAACGGGGCGCGGCGCCGCTGCTGCTGCTCGACGAGGTCGCCGCCCATCTCGACGCCGAGCGGCGCGGCGCATTGTTCGAGGAAATCCTGGCGCTCGGCAGCCAGGCCTGGATGACCGGCACCGAGCCGGGGCCCTTCCACGGGTTGGGCGCCCGGGTCCAGCATTTCGGCATAAGCGACGGCGTGCCGGCGCCGTTCGCGCTGTCCTGATGATCGTCTGAGCGATCGGGAGGAGTGATGACACCGCCAGCCGAGGCGCCGCCTGCGCGCGTTTCCGAGGACACCTACGATGCCGATTCGATCAAGGTCCTCAAGGGGCTGGAGGCGGTGCGCAAGCGCCCGGGCATGTATATCGGCGACACCGATGACGGCTCGGGGCTGCACCACATGGTCTACGAGGTCGTCGACAACGCGATAGACGAGGCGCTGGCCGGCCATTGCAGCCGGATCGAGGTGACGCTGAACGGCGACGGCTCGGTAACCGTGCGCGACGACGGGCGCGGCATCCCGGTCGACATTCACGAAGGCGAGGGCAGCTCCGCCGCCGAGGTCATCATGACCCAGCTCCACGCCGGCGGAAAGTTCGAAAACAACG
>CAYFYS010000167.1:0-5303 GCA_964347365.1 uncultured Rhodospirillaceae bacterium
CACCGTCGTGCGCCCCGGCGCGTTGAGACCGGCCAGAAGAACGGCCGACTTCCCCTGGGCCGAGGGTACCGGCAGCGCGTAGCAGATCGGCATCGCCTCGCAGGGGCCCACCACCGCCAGCGGCATCAACCCGCCCTCGCGCGCGATGACCCGGGCGCCCATCTGGCGGACCGGATCGGCGATGCGCTGCATGGGTCGGCGGCGCAGCGAGGCATCCCCGGTCAGGAAGCAGGTGATCGGATGGCTTGCGACCATGCCCTTGATCAGCCGGGCCGCCGTGCGCGAATTACCCAGATCGAGCACGGGGTCCGGCTCGGCGAGCCCGCCGCTCCCGACGCCGGTGACGGTCCAGATCCCGTTCCCGTCCCGTTCCACCCCCGCGCCCAGCGCGCGCAGCGCGGCCGCGGTCGCCAGCACGTCGGTCGCCTCGAGCAGGCCGGTCACCGTCGTCCGGCCGATCGCCAGCGCGCCCACGATCAGCGCCCTGTGGGAGATCGACTTGTCGCCGGGAACCCGCACCGTGCCGGCGAGCGACCGCGCAGTACCGGAATCAAGGACTGCCATCTGCCGCCGGGTCCACCCTGGCCTTGCCCATCGGGCGTGGTTTAACACGCCGCGGCCGGTGGGTAACAGTACGGCCGGCGATGACGGGACCTGCCAATTTGGCTTTGACAGCGCGGCGGCTTCGTGGCAATGGCTCGCCCGGTCAAAGGCGACGGAGAACCGCGTGGCGAAGCCCGAATGGGGTTTGAAGCACATCTGCCCCGACTGCGGCAGGCGATTCTATGATCTCGGGCGCGACCCGGCCGTCTGTCCGGGGTGCGGTGCGGCGTTCAGTCGGTTTGTGACGCAGCGGCCGCGCCGTGGCCGCGCCGCCGCTGCGCAGGAGACCAGATCGTCGATGGGCGTAGCGGCCGCAAGCGAGGATGAGGAGATGCTCGAAGACGCCTCCGAGCTCGACGAGGACGGCGATGAGGTCTCCGACGACGATGTCGAGGACGACCGCTAGGGACCGAGGGCGCGCCGGCGGGGAGCGGACGCAACGAAAGACCGGTTCGGGGCCATAGCTCAGTTGGGAGAGCGCTTGAATGGCATTCAAGAGGTCGGGGGTTCGACTCCCCCTGGCTCCACCAGTCTTTTCAAAGGCTTAGACCGAGACAACGGGGTCGGAGAAAACCGGATCAGGCCGCCGCGTGATCGAGGGCTGCGATGACGGCTGCGCCCATCTGGGTGGTGGAGGCGAGCGTCTTGCCAGGCTGCATGATATCGCCGGTACGAAGCGGCCCGGTCAGCGTGTGATCGACCGCAGCCTCGAGCAGGGCCGCATCCTCCTCCATGTCGAAGGAATAGCGCAGCATCATCGCGAAGCTCAACAGCGTCGCCAAGGGGTTGGCCTTGCCCCGGCCGGCGATGTCCGGCGCCGAGCCGTGGATGGGTTCGTAGAGCGCGCGCCGGCGGCCCGAGGAATCGGCGGGGCCGAGCGAGGCGGAGGGCAGCATGCCGAGCGAGCCGGTCAGCATCGCGGCAACGTCCGACAGCATGTCGCCGAAAAGATTGTCGGTGAGGATGACGTCGAACTGCTTGGGCTGGCGCACAAGCTGCATGCCGCAATTGTCTGCCAACATGTGCGACAGCGCGAGATCGGCATATTCCGCCGCGTGCAGCTGCGTGACCTCCTGACGCCACAACAGCCCGCTTTCCATTACGTTGGACTTCTCGACCGAACACACCCGCCCGTCGCGTTTGCGTGCGAGATCGAAGGCCACCCGAGCCACGCGGGCGATCTCCGAGGTGGTGTAGACCTGGGTGTTGACGCCGCGGCGCGCACCATCGGGCAGGGTCTCGATGCCCCGCGGTTCGCCGAAATAGACCCCGCCGGTCAACTCGCGCACGATCATGATATCGAGCCCGGCGACCAGATCGGTCTTCAGGCTCGAGGCCTCGGCCAGAGCATCGAAGACCAGCGCCGGGCGCAGGTTGGCAAACAGCTCCATGTCCTTGCGCAGGCGCAGCAGCCCCGCCTCGGGCCGGATCGCGAAGGCGACATCGGCCCATCTGGGCCCACCGCAGGCACCCAGAAGCACCGCATCGGCGCCCATCGCCGCCGCCAGCGTCGTCTCGGAGAGCGGCGTGCCCTCCGCATCGATCGCCGCACCGCCGATCAGCCCCTCGGTGACCGCGAAGCCGACATGGCGACGGCGGTCCATCCAGTCGATCACCCGGCGGACCTCGCCCATCACTTCGGGCCCGATGCCATCGCCCGGCAGCATCAGGAGTTTCCTGTTGGCGGCCACTGGTCAGGCCCAGGGCTGGGCGGATTTGTGCCGGTCTTCAAAGGCGGCGATCCTGTCCTCCCGCTGCAGGGTCAGCCCGATATCGTCGAGCCCGTTGAGCAGGCAGTGCTTTTTGAACGGATCGATATCGAAGCCGATGACGTAGCCGTCGGGGCGGGTGATCTCCTGGCGTTCCAGGTCGATGGAAAGCCGCGCGTTCTCGCCCTTCTCGGCATCGGCCATCAGCGCATCGACCTGCGCCTGGGGGAGTTCGATCACCAGGATGCCGTTCTTGGAGCAGTTGTTGCTGAAGATGTCGGCAAACGACGGCGCGATCACGCAGCGAATGCCGAAATCGATCAGCGCCCACGGCGCGTGCTCGCGTGAGGACCCGCAGCCGAAATTCTCGCCGGCGACCAGAATGCGGGATTCGCGGTAGGCCGGCTTGTTGAGGATGAAGTCCGGCCTCTCCGCGCCGTCCTCGGCATAGCGCAGCTCGTTGAACAGGTTCTTGCCCAGCCCGGTGCGTTTGATGGTCTTCAGGAAACGGGCCGGGATGATGCGGTCGGTATCGACGTTGACCATCGGGAAGGGTGCGGCGATTCCGCTGAGTGTGGTGAACTTCTCCATGTGGGCCTGTCTCCCTACAGCAGGTCGCGGTGGTCGCTGAGGTGGCCGTTGACGGCCGCTGCCGCGGCCATCGCCGGGCTGACCAGATGGGTGCGCCCGCCCGGCCCCTGCCGTCCCTCGAAATTGCGATTCGAGGTGGAAGCCGAACGCTCGCCCGGCTGCAGCATGTCGCCGTTCATCGCAATGCACATCGAACAGCCCGGCTCGCGCCAGGCGAAGCCGGCCTCCTTGAAGACCGCATCGAGGCCTTCCTCCTCGGCCTGTTCCTTGACCAGACCGGAGCCCGGGACGACCATCGCGTAGACCGAAGCGGCCACCGTACGGCCCTTGGCGACGGCCGCCGCCGCGCGCAGATCCTCGATCCGCGAGTTCGTGCACGAGCCGATGAAAACCTTGTCGACCTTGATGTCGGTCAGGCGCTGGCCGGGCGCAAGACCCATATACGCGATCGCCCGTTCAACGGAGCGCCTGCGGTTGGCGTCCTCCAGACCGGCCGGGTCGGGCACCGTGGCCGAGATCGGCAGCACCATCTCCGGGCTCGTCCCCCAGGTGACCTGAGGCTCGATGCCTGAGACGTCCACCCTGGCCTCCTTGTCGTAGGTCGCGCCCGGATCGGACGGCAAGGTGCGCCAATAGGCCTCGGCCTGTTCCCACGCCGCCCCCTTGGGCGCCAGAGGCCGGCCCCTGCAGTAGTCGAAGGTCTTCTGGTCCGGGGCCACGAGCCCGGCGCGGGCGCCGCCTTCGATGGTCATGTTGCACAGCGTCATGCGGCCTTCCATGGACAGATCCTCGACCGCCTGGCCGGCATATTCGATCACGCAGCCGGTGCCGCCGGCAGTGCCGATCGTACCGATAATCGCAAGCGCCAGATCCTTGGCCACCACGCCCGTCGGCAGCGCGCCGTCGACGGTGATCCGCATGTTCTGCGCCGGGCGCTGGATCAGCGTCTGGGTCGCCAGCACGTGCTCGACCTCGGAGGTGCCGATGCCCATGGCCAGGCAGCCGAACGCGCCATGGGTCGAGGTGTGGGAATCGCCGCACGCCATCGTCAGGCCGGGCAGGGTGAAGCCCTGTTCGGGGCCGATCACGTGGACGATGCCCTGGCGTACGTCGCGCAGGTCGATATAGGGCAGGCCGAACGCCTCGGCGTTGGCTTTCAACAGCTCGATCTGGATGCGCGAGTCCTCGTTGTCGATCGGCAGCGACCGGTCCGAGGTCGGCACGTTGTGGTCGGGCACGACGAGCTGCGCATCGGGCCGGCGCACGCCGCGGCCGGATGCGCGCAGCCCGTCGAACGCCTGTGCGCTGGTGATCTCATGGATGATCTGGCGGTCGATGTAGAGCAGGCACGTCCCGTCGTCCTGCACGTCGACGACGTGGCTTTGCCAGATCTTGTCGAACAACGTCCTGGGTTGCGACATCCCCAGCCTCCTTGCGTCTATGCCCGGGTCCGGCCGGGCTTGTCCCTACGCTTGCCGCCCGCCTCCGGCCGGCGCTCCGGCGTCTGCGCGCCGGGCGCTCCGGTCCGGCCGGCGCTCGACCTTTTCGGCGATCCGCGCCTTCTTGCCGCGCCGGGCGCGCAGATAGTAGAGCTTCGCCCGCCTGACCGCGCCGCGTCGGACGACCTCGATGCGCTCGATGCGCGGCGAATAGAGCGGAAAGACGCGCTCCACACCCTCACCGTAGGAGATCTTGCGCACCGTGAAGGCCGAGCCGATCCCGCGCCGGGCGCGCGCGATCACCACGCCCTCGTAGATCTGGATGCGCTCGCGCGTGCCTTCGACGACCTTGTAGTGGACCCTTACCGTATCGCCCGACCCGAAGACTGGGATGTCGCGGTCTTTGGTCAGGCTGGCGATCTGCTCGGCTTCGAGCTGTTCAATCGTGTTCATCCTCGTCGTCCTTCCTTCCCGACCGCCGGTAGGCCGCCCACAGATCCGGCCGGCGTTCACGCGTCAAGCGCTCGGCCTCGGCGCGGCGCCATCGCCTGATGCGCTCGTGATGTCCGCTCACCAACACCTCCGGCACGTCCCGTCCCCGCCAGGTTCGCGGGCGGGTATAGTGCGGGTACTCGAGCAGGCCATCGGCGAAGCTCTCCTCGGCCAGCGATCGCGCGGCGCCCAGCACACCCGGCAACAGCCGCACGCAGGCGTCGATCAGAGCGATCGCCGCCGGCTCCCCGCCCGACAGCACGAAATCGCCGAGACTGATCTCCTCGATCCCGTGCTCGTCGAGCACCCGTTCGTCGACACCCTCGTAGCGGCCGCACAGCACCGCCGCGCCCGGACCATCGGCAAGGGCGCGAACCCGCGCCTGATCGAGCGGACGGCCGCGCGGGCTCATGAAGATCACCGGCCCCTGCCCGGCCGGCCCGCCCCGCCGGCCGGCCGCCGCCCGGGC
>CAYFYS010000168.1:0-5300 GCA_964347365.1 uncultured Rhodospirillaceae bacterium
ATCGGCACGCCGAGCCAGCCGGAGACCATCTGGGCGAACATCGTCTCGTGGCCCTGCCCGGTGGACAGCGTGCCCACGTGGAGTGCGACCGCCCCTTTGCGATCGATGCGGATCTCCATTCGTTCGGAAAACGTGCCCGCGCGCTGGCAATGCATGGCCAGGCCGATGCCCCGTCGCAGCCCGGCGCGCGCATTCCGGCGGCGTTCTTTGAACCCCCGCCAGTCGGCGAGAGCGAGCGCCTGGTCCAGAACGCGCGCGAAATCCCCGGAATCGTAGACATAGCCGCCGGGGGTTCGATACGGCATGGCCCGGGCGGGGATGAGGTTGCGCCGGCGCAGCGCGACCGGATCGACGCCCGTCTCGCGGGCCGCGTTGTCGATCAGGCGTTCGAGCACGAAGCTCGCCTCGGGCTTGGCCGAGCCGCGATACGGGCCGAGCTGCGCGGTGTTGGTGAACGCCGCGCGGACGACCGCGTGGATCGCGGGTATATCGTAGGTGCCGGGATAGCTGATCGCCGCGTTGCGCGGCGGGACGCCCGCCGCGACGCTGAGATAGGCGCCGAGATCGATGGTGACGGAGGTCCGGAAGGCAAGAATCCGCCCGTTGCCGTCCAGAGCGAGTGCAGCCTCGACGATCTGGTGCCGCCCGTGCATGTCCGATGCCAGGCTCTCGCTGCGCTCGGCGGTCCACTTCACCGGGCGGCCGAGCTTGCCGGCGGCCCAGGCGACCAGGACCTCTTCCGGGTAGATCTGGCCCTTCATGCCGAACCCGCCGCCGACATCGGGCGCGATCACCCTGAAATCGGCGCCCGCGACGCCCAGGGTCTCCGCGACCGCGTCCTTGACCTCGTGCGGGCTTTGCGCGCTGGTGCACAGCGTCAGCCGGCCGTCGATCGGGTCGGGGTAGGCGAGCGCGGCGCGCGGCTCGATGGCGTTGGCCGAGGCGCGCGGATAGTGAAGGGCGATCCTGGAGACGTGGGCCGCCGCATCGAACCGCTCGCCGACCGCGCGCGGATCTCCGGTTTCGATCCGGAAGCCCAGATTATCGGCCGCATCGTCCCACACTTTCGGCGCGCCGGGCGCCAGCGCATCGGCCAGTGTCACCGCCGGCAGCGTCTCATAGCCGACCGCCAGCCGCTCGCCCGCATCCCTTGCCTGATCGGCGGTGCGCGCAACCACCAGTGCGATCCGGTCGCCGACATGGCGTGCCTTGTCAGTGACCAGGATCGGTTGCTTCGGCCGGTGGACCCGATCGCCTGGAAGCGGGTCCGGGAGCCATTCGCACGCGATCGCGCCGATCTCCTCGCCTGCGGCGTCCTTTCCGGTCAGCACCGCGAGCACGCCGGGCAGGGCCAGCGCAGCGGCCTTGTCGATGCCGAGAATCCGCGCATGCGCGTGCGGCGAGCGCACGACATGGGCGAACGCCATGCCGGGCGGCTTCAGGTCGTCGACGTAGCGGCCCTTCCCGGTGAGGAACCGTTCGTCCTCGACCCGCCGCACCGCCGCGCCCAGCGCGCTCACCGTGCCGCGCCGTGCCGGCTCGTCTGTCATCCTTCTCCCCCGTCGCCCGCGCGGATCGTTTCACGAACCGCCGGCTTGGACTATCATCTTCGCGGTCACCGTGACTCCGGCCGACCGCCGGGCGGTGCGCGGATGGGAACCTAGCATGCTCGAGACCGCGATCAACGGCCCGCCCGGGCGCGGGATTGGCAGACGGGAGGCCGGCGGGTGCTGCGAGGCGTGCTGATACCGGTCATCACCCCGTTCGAAGACGACGGCTCGGTCGATGAGCCGACGCTCCGCCGACTGGTCGACTTCTATCTCCGTTCCGAGGTGCAGGGGCTGTTCGCCCTGGGCTCTGCGGGGCAGGGACCGGCGATGGCGGCGGCCGAGCGCAAGGCGGCCGCCGAAATCATCATCGATCAGGTCGCCGGACGCTGTCCGGTGATCGTCCATGTTGGGACTGCGGACACGCCGACCACGGTCGAGCTCGCCCTGCACGCGTCCCGGCGCGGCGCGCAGGGCATCGGTGTCATCCCGCCCTATTACTACTGCGATGTGCCGCAATCGGCCGTCCTCGAACATTTCCGCGCCGTCGGCCGGGCGGTGTCTCTGCCGATCCTGATCTACGAGAATCCGAAATATTCCGGCATCTCGATCTCGCCCCAACTCGGAGCCGAGTTGAAGGCTGCCGTGCCGACGATCGGCGGCATCAAGGTCGCCTACGGCGCCGGTCCGATGCTCGACTTCGTCAAGCTGTTCCCCGATGACGTCTCGGTGTTCACCGGCAATGCCGATATCTTCGGGCTCGTGCCCTTCGGTGTCGCCGGCATGATCAACCCGCCGACAAGTTCCATGCCCGAGCTCTGCGTTGCGCTGTGGCAGGCGCTGGAGCGCGGCGAGTATGCTGCGGCCGTCGGGCTCCAGTCGCGGGTCAACGCGCTTACCCGGACCGTGATCGCGAACATCAGGCGCCACGGCAGGGGCGCGGTGGCCGAGACCTTCCGACTGCGCGGCATCCCGGTCAAACGTTTTCCGCGATGGGATGCCGCCCCCTTGCCGCCGGACGCGCGCGCGGCCATTCGCCGCGACCTCGCGGCCGGCGGATTCCTGGACTGAACGATGACGATCACCAACAAGGACATCCCGCGCGTCGGGCCCGGCACGCCGGGCGGTGAATGGCTCAGGCGCTACTGGCTGCCGGTCGGAACGGAAGATGAGCTCCACGATATCCCGCAGGCGGTGCGGGTTCTGGGCGAGGATCTGGTCCTGTTCCGCGATGGCGCCGGCCGGATCGGGCTCATCGGGCGGGCCTGCGCCCATCGTGGTGCCTCGCTGGAGTACGGCGCGATCGAGGCACGCGGCATCCGCTGCGCCTATCACGGCTGGCTCTACGACGTGGCGGGCAGATGCCTCGACCAGCCCTCCGAGGTGGGCGGCAAGGCGTTCTGCGCCAAGGTCCGCCATGCCGCCTATCCGGTGCGCACGCTCGGCGGGTTGATCTTCGCTTACATGGGGCCGGGCGATCCGCCGGAACTGCCCAACTATGCGCCGCTGATCGAGCGCGGCGGCCGGCGGATGATCGAGCCGACGCGACACTTCGACTACAACTGGTTCAACTTCTACGAGAACAGCGCCGATCCCTGCCACATCTGGATCCTGCACAGCGACAGCGCCTATGGCGCGCAGTCGTGGGGCAACCGGTTCTTCAGCCAGGCGGATCCGCCGGACTACGCGCCGGTAGAGACCCGCTACGGTATGAAGATGGTCATGTCCAAGCCGGGGCCCGAGGACGGAACCGCGTTCGTCGACGAGATGAGCCTCGGGCTGCCGAGCATCCTCCAGATCGGCGACACCGCGTTCGTTCATGCCAGGCTCGACCCGCGAGAGGCGACGGACCGGGGTGCGGGCTACGAACATTTCATGTTCCTGACGCCCAATGACGACCATCACTTCATGATGTTCACCGTGGACCACTACGCCGGCCCGGACCCCGATTTCTTCCAGCGGCTGGCCGAGATGCGCCGGCGCGAGGAACCCGGGGAAGCGGTGAAGCCCTACGACAAGCGCCCGCTGATGCCGTTCCGGGGCAACGTGCGCAGGGAGGACATCGTCACGCAAGGCACCCAGGGGCTGGTCGGCGAACGCAGCGAGCATCTCGGGACATCGGACCGCGGCGTGATCATGTTGCGCAAAATGGTCCGCGAGGCCATCGCCGCAGTCGCCGAAGGCAGAACGCCGAAGGCGCTGTGTCTCCAAGCGGATGCCGAGGGTCTGGTCAGGCTCGATTCCTTCGTCGGCGTGCGGCCGTTGCACGAAGTGCAGGGGCGACGGGCTGCGAACGCCGTCCCCGGGGATCGTCAGGGGGGATCGTGAGCATGGAGACCACGCACGCAGCCGCAACCGAGGAGTCCACCAGCAGGGAAGTGATCGCAGGCGGCATCCGCATCCACTACAACGAGGTGGGCAGCGGCGATCCGATCATCGCCGTCCACGGCGGCGGTCCCGGCGCTACGAGCTGGAGCAATTTCCAAGGCAACATCCCCAGCCTGGCGCGCGAGAACAGGCTGTTGATGTTCGACATGCCGGGCTGGGGACGCTCCGAATACCCGCAGGATGCCGTGGAGCACGAGTTCATCGCCTGGATGGGCGGCGTGCTCGACGATTTCATGGCCGTGCTCGGCATCGCGCGCGCGGACGTGATCGGCAACTCGATGGGCGGCCAGGCGGCGCTGGGACTTGCGATCAACCATCCCGATCGGGTCAAGCACCTGGTGCTTATCGGCAGCCAGCCGACCAACACGGTCTTCTTCCAGCCGACGCCGCTGGAGGCGATCAACAACATCATCAAGTTCTACCGCGGCGATGGGCCGAGCTTCGAGAAGATGAAGACCCTCGCCACCAGCCTGGTCTACGACGCCGCGATCATCACCGATGAGATGGTGCGCGAGCGCCTCGCTGCCGCAACCACGCCCGAAGCGCTTGAACAGGCCAGGCGTCGCGTCATGCAGCCGCGCAGGGACTATTACTTCGATCTCGAGAAGAACGCCGCGCCGACCTTGCTCGTGTGGGGCCAGGAGGACAAGGGAGGCGCGCTCGAGGCCGGGCTGACGATGCTGAAACGTTTCCAGAACGCCCGCATGTACATCTTCGCCAAATGCGGCCACTGGGCGCAGGTCGAACACCGCGACGAGTTCGACCGCGTGTGCCTGGATTTCTTCAGGTCCTAACCACGGCCTCGATCACCCGGCGCAGGAAGGCGGTACATTCGGCGATCTGGGCGCGGCTGACGAACTCGTCGGGCTGGTGGGCCTGAGCGACGCCGCCGGGCCCGCAGACAATCGCCGGCAGGCCGGCCTCGGCGAACAGCCCCGCCTCGCAGACATAGGCCGCCGTCCGGGTGTCGTTCTGGCCGGTCAGGCGCAGGGCCAGCGCCTCGGCGGGCGAGCCCGGCAGCGGCCCCAGCGTGGGCGCGGCGACGTTGACGACGGTCTGGATACCGGCGTCGGGGTCCACCTTGCGCATCCGCGGCACCAGCGTGCGGGCCGCAAAACCGTCGATCCGGCGGAGCCCGTCGGCCGGATCGACGGCCGGGGTCTGGCGGAACTCCCAGGAGAACGCGCAGCGCCGGGCGATGATGTTGACCGCTGCCCCCCCGGCGATGGTGCCGATGTTGAAGGTCGTCCCCGGAGGGTCGAACGCGGCCGCCGCGCCGTCCCTGGGCAGGGTGCCGATCACCGCGCCGATATGGTCGATGAATTCGCCGGCGTAGAGGATCGCGCTCACGCCCGCATCCGGCCT
>CAYFYS010000169.1:0-5283 GCA_964347365.1 uncultured Rhodospirillaceae bacterium
CGGCGCGGCTGTCCGCTTGTCCGCAGGATGTTTCACGTGAAACATTGGACGGGCCTCCGGCCGGTCGCGTCGAAGCGGCTCACGCGGCCTGCCGGTTCGGGGTCTCGCCGGCCGCGCCGGTGGCCCGGTAGCGCGCCAGGCAGCGGGGGCCGTGGAAGACGGCCGGCGTGCCGTCGGAATATGCGCGCGCCCGGACCTTGGCCTTGACATGGCGGTGGCGGTCGGCAGGGCGCCGCAGGATACGGCGCTCGTCGCGCACGGTGTTGTCGTTCGAGACGATGCGCTCCGAGACGCCCGGCACCGCCGCCGCCTCGGCCTGGCGCAACGCCGCTGCCCGGGTGCGGCCATCAACCTCCTCTAACTTCATCGATCTCAGCCCCTGTGCCTGTCCGTCCGAGGCATCCAAACCCGCCATGGCCCGGACGCCTTCCAAGACCGGACAGATCATCCGGTACATCGATCGGACATGTCGCGTGTTAACGACAGCCGGGCGTGGGCGGGCCATATCCCGGGCGTGTCGTCTCAGATCCGGGTCAATGGCCCGTAGGTCTCCGGCCGCCGGTCGCGGTAGAACTGCCACAGGTTGCGCACCTCGCGCACGGCGTCCAGATCCATCTCGCAGACCACGATCTCGTCGCGGTCCTCGCTCGCCTGGGCGAGGATCCTGCCGCGCGGATCAGCGAAATAGCTCGCACCGTAAAACCGGCCGATTTCCCATGGCGCCTCGGTGCCGATCCGGTTGACCGCGCCGACGTAATAGCCGTTGGCGACGGCGGCGGCGGGCTGTTCGAGCTCCCACAGATGACGGCTCAGCCCGGCCACGGTGGCCGACGGGTTGACGACATACTCCGCGCCCGCCAGGCCCAGCGCCCGCCAGCCTTCCGGAAAATGCCGGTCGTAGCAGATATAGACCCCGAGCCGGCAGAACGCGGTCTCGAACACCGGGTAGCCGGAATTACCGGGCTTGAAGAAGAACTTCTCGTAGAAACCGGCGAGCTGGGGAATGTGGTGCTTGCGGTACTTACCGAGATAACGGCCGTCGGCGTCGATCACCGCAGCGGTGTTGTAGTAGACCCCGGTGGTCTCCTCTTCATAGACCGGTGCCACGATGACCATGCCGTGCGCCCGCGCCTGTTCCTGCATCAGCCGGACGGTCGGGCCGTCGGGGACGGGCTCGGCCGCGCCATACCATCTGCTGTCCTGGCTCGGGCAGAAATAGGGCTGGTTGAAAACCTCCTGCAGGCACAGCACCTGGACCCCGTGGACGGCGGCTTCGGCGATCAGCGGCAGGTGCGCTGCGTTCATGACCTCGCGGATCCGCGCCGGCGGATCCGCGGTGCCGGCCTTCAGCGCCATCTGGATCAGCCCGCCCTTGAGCATGCTCACGCCTGCCTCCCCGGTGTGCCGCCCTGCATCGCTGGCGGCGTCATACCATCTGCCGCCGCGCCGCAACAGGCGGGCGCGGTCCGCGCCCTAGCCGGTGCGCGGACGGAGCCGGGTGACGTGGCCCATCTTGCGGCCCGGTCGCGCGTCCGCCTTGCCGTAGAGGTGCAACCGCGCGTCGGGGTCCGATGCCGCAGCGAGCCAGTCCGCGACCTCGTCGCCCAGCACATTGGTCATCACCGCATCGCTGTGGCGCGCCGTCCCGGACAGCGGCAGGCCGCAGATCGCCCGGACCAGGAGCTCGAACTGGCTGGCTGGACAGGCATCGATCGTCCAATGTCCGGAATTGTGGGGACGCGGGGCGATTTCGTTGATCAGCAGCCGGCCGTCGGCGCAGGCGAACATCTCAACCGCCAGCACGCCGATCAGATCAAGCGCGCCTGCGATCTTCTCGGCGATCGCGCGCGCCTGTGCGGCCATTGCCGGATCGATCCGCGCGGGCACGCGGCTGGTTCTCAATATCCCGTCCTCGTGATGGTTCTCCACCGCATCGAAGACGGCGATGGCGCCGTCTTCGCCGCGGCCCAGCACGATGGAGATCTCGCAGGTGAATCCGACGCGAGCCTCGAGCACGCCGTGCGGGGCGGCAAGCGCGTCCCATGCCATACCCGGGTCGGTGTCGTCTGCGATCCCGACCTGGCCTTTGCCGTCATAGCCCATCCGCGCGGTCTTGAGGATGCCAGGGCCGCCGAGGGCGGCACGCGCTGCGGCCAGCGCCGCAGCCGAGTCGACCTTCCGGTAGGCGGTGGTCGCAACGCCGATCCGGTTGAGGAAATCCTTCTCCCGGAGGCGGTCCTGGGCGACCTCCAGGGCTTGCGTTCCGGGCCGTACCGGCACAAGCGCGGCAAGATGGGCGACAGCGCCGAGCGGGATGTTCTCGAACTCGTAGGTGATGACGTCGACCCAAGTGGCGAAGCGGTCAAGGGCGGCGCGGTCGTCATAATCGGCAAGGCTTGCCGCGCCGGCCACCTCGGCCGCCGGAGAGCCCGGATCGGGGCACAGGACATGGCACCGATAGCCCATCGCAGCGGCGGCGAGCGCGGTCATCCGGCCAAGCTGGCCGCCACCCAGGATGCCTATGGTCGCGCCGGGCGGCAGCCGCATCATCGTTCAGTCGGCCGGCCTGTCGGGCACCTCGGCCGTCTGGCGTGCACGCCAGGCGTCCAGCGTCCGGGCCACGGCCGCATCGCCGAGCGCGAGCACCGCCGCGGCAAGCAGAGCGGCGTTGACCGCGCCGGGCCGGCCGATGGCCGTGGTGCCCACCGGCACGCCACCCGGCATCTGGACGATCGACAGCAGGCTGTCCAGACCCGACAGCGCGGCCGATTCGACGGGTACGCCGAAGACCGGCAGGGCGGTCATCGCGGCCGTCATGCCGGGGAGGTGGGCGGCCCCGCCGGCGCCGGCGATGATCACCTTGAGCCCGCGCCCACGCGCGCCGGCGGCATAGGCGTAGAGCCGCTCGGGGGTGCGGTGGGCTGAGACCACCCGGGTCTCGAAGGGAATATCGAGCACGTCAAGCGTATCGGCGGCGTGGCGCATCGTCGCCCAGTCCGACCGGCTGCCCATGATGATGCCGACGAGCGGCGCTTCGGTATCATGCGCCATGGGCGCGGT
The DNA here is from genome assembly GCA_964347365.1 of uncultured Rhodospirillaceae bacterium. Classification (GTDB taxonomy): domain Bacteria; phylum Pseudomonadota; class Alphaproteobacteria; order MPNO01; family MPNO01; genus CAYFYS01. The sequence continues at coordinate 3,061 of CAYFYS010000169.1, forward strand.
TCTTTCTGCCTGGAGTACCGCATTGCGGGATCGTCCGACCCGGCTGGACGTCGTCGCCTGTTGCCGACATCTCAGGCAATGATGTCGGGCAGCAGAAAGGCGCGAAGCTTGGCGATCTCGTCCTTGAGCATCAGCTTGCGCTTCTTCAGGCGCTGAACCTGAAGCTGGTCGAACGGCACGGCTTCGGAAATCCGCGCGATTACGTCGTCCAGATCGCGATGCCGGGTTTCCAGCTCCGCAAGCTGCCGGCGCAGAGCGTCGTGCGCTTCCATCACTTCGATCGGGCCGCAGGGGTCGTCCTGTGACTATAGCAGTGTCCGGGCCGAACCGTTATCACTGGATTGACGGGATGGGGTGCCTGTTCCACCGCGGTAGATGGAGGAGGCCGGGAATTGAGCACGCACAAGCGGATCGGGGTCCTGACCAGCGGCGGCGACTGCGCGGGGCTCAATGCGGTGATCAGAGCCATCGCTTATCGCGCGATTGGCGGCCTCGGCTGGCAGGTTTTCGGCATTCACGAGGGGACCGTGGGCCTGATGCGTCGGCCGGTCGATCACCGCGAACTCACTCTGGACATGTTCGACGGCAACATCCTGCGCCAGGGCGGCACGATTCTCGGGACCACGAACCGCGGCGATCCGTTTGCCTACCCGATGCCCGACGGGACCCGCAAGGACCGCTCGGAAGAGATCATCGAAGGCTACCGGCTGCTCGGGCTGGACGCCTTGATCGTGATCGGCGGCGACGGCAGTCTCAAGATTGCGCACCGGCTCGCCCGGCAGGGTGCCCTCAACCTGATCGGCATCCCCAAGACCATCGACAACGACGTCGGTGCGACCGAGAATGCGATCGGCTTCGGTACCGCGGTCGATGTCGCGACCGAGGCGCTCGACAGGCTCCAGCCGACCGCGGCGAGCCACGGCCGGGTGCTGGTGATCGAGGTCATGGGCCGCGATGCTGGACACATCGCCCTGAACGCGGGGATTGCCGGCGGCGCAGACGTGATCCTGATCCCGGAGATCCCCTATACGCTGGACGGCATTGCGCGAAAGATCGCGCAGGTCAAGGCGCGCGGCCGCAACTTCGCCCTGGTCGTGGTCGCCGAAGCGGTCAGGACGGAAGACGGCGCGCAGGTGATGGTCACCGATTCGGCCGGCATGCGGCGTTCGGGCAGCATCGGCTACCATATCGGTTCGCGTATCGCCGACGCGACTGGGGCAGAAACCCGGGTGAGCGTGCTCGGCCACGTCCAGCGCGGCGGCACGCCGTCGCCCCGCGACCGGCTGTTCGCAGCCTCCTTCGGCGTCCATGCGGTCGCGTTGATCGCCGAAGGCCGGTTCGACCGCATGGTCGGCTGGTCAAACCGGCACTGCATCGACGTCCCGCTCGCCGATGTGATCGCCCACTACCAGGCCGTGGAACCCGGCGGCGCGCTGGTGCGCACCGCCCGCGGGCTCGGCATCTATATCGGCGACGAGGCTCAGACCGATGGCGATTGATTTCCCCGCCCACCCATTCTGGGATTTCTCGCTGGAGACCTATGGCCGTGAGGGCGTGCCCGAGGCCTGCCTGGCGCTTCAGGAGGCGCATGGCGTGGACGTCAACGTGATCCTGTTCTGCTGCTGGCTGGGTCAGACCGGGCGCGGCCGGCTGGAGCAGGCCGAAACGGAGGCGATGTGCGGCGCGGTCGCGGAATGGCATGCGGTCGCCGTGCGCGGCGTGCGCACGGTGCGCCAGCGCTTGAAGGGCGGCATGCCGCCGGCCCCGATCGCGCTTTCCGAGCCGTTGCGCCGCCGCCTAGCCGCGATCGAGGTCGCGCTCGAGCATGTCGAGCAGCTCATGTTGACGGCATCGGTCGATCCAAAGGCCGATGCACCCCGCACCCGGGCCGGGCGTCTGGCCGATGCGGTCGCCAACACGCGGCGCTATTTCGCGATTTTCGGTGCGGCGGCCGCTCCGGCCGATGCGGAAAGCCTCGCGGTCATACTGGGCCCGGTCTTCCCCGAAATGCCGGCCGCGCAGATCCTGGAGGCCGCGCAGGCGCTTTGCGCGGACCAGCCGCGCTGCGGAGGATGATTTGCAGCATCGCCGCTTCGGATTATCTTCCCAGCGGTGGGAAACGAACCCGGAAAGGGAGGACGGGCAGATGAGCGGCGATGATCAGGTCGAATCCCTCAAGGCGCGTCATGCCGAACTCGACATGGCGCTTTCCAGGGAAAATTC
>CAYFYS010000170.1:0-5261 GCA_964347365.1 uncultured Rhodospirillaceae bacterium
GCCCTGCGTTGCGTCGTCGAGAGCAACCGCTTCGACGACTTCCGGGAACGACGCGTCGGCGCGAGAGCGTGAATCTCACAAATCAGACGTACACCCGCTTCACGAAATCGGCTTGCCGAGCGCAGGGTCGATCTGTTAAGCAGCCGCCCGGCTTCCGCTCACGGGAACGACGAGCCATGCCGTCCGGCAATTCGCGCACGCCTTGCGCCGCCTTGCGCCCGGACCCGCGGTGAGCCTGCGCTGCCCGCGGGAATATATCGCCTTCGCGGCGCGGCTGGCCGATGCCGCCGGCGCGGCCATCCGCCCCCATTTCCGCGCACCGGTCGCCGTGGAGGCCAAAAAGGACGCAACCCCGGTGACGATCGCCGACCGCCAGGCCGAGACCGCGATGCGCGCGCTGATCGGACGGCACTACCCCGATCACGGGATCATCGGCGAGGAGTTCGCCCCGGTTGCCGGGCGCACCGCCGAGACCTGGGTGCTCGATCCGATCGACGGGACCAAGGCCTTCATCACCGGCAAGCCGATTTTCGGCACCCTGATTGCCCTCCTGCGCGAGGGCCGCCCGATCCTGGGCGTCATCGACCAGCCGGTGCTGGGCGAACGCTGGCTGGGCGCCGCCGGACTGCCAACGACGTTCAACGGCGCCGCGGCATCGGTGCGCGCGTGCGCGTGCCTCGGCGATGCGATCCTGAATGCGACCACGCCGGAGATGTTCTCGGCCGCCGACAAGGCGGCCTTCGACCGCCTCGCCGCACAATCCCGCCACACGGTCTATGGCGGGGACTGCTACGCCTACGGGCTTGCAGCCAGCGGCCACATCGATCTGGTGGTCGAGGCCGGGCTTGCGCCTTACGATTTCTGCGCGCTCGCACCGGTGATCGAGGGCGCGGGCGGGGTGATGACGGACTGGCGCGGGGCGGCGCTGCACGCCGGCTCGGACGGCAGAGTGGTCGCAGCCGGCAATGCGGCGGTCCACGCCCTGGCGCTGGCGGTGCTGCAACAACCGGACGCATCGGGGTGAACGCGCCCGGCCGCCAGGCCCGGGCGGCGCCGCACCAGGACCCGCATGGGGGAGGAGCAGACGTGCGCAGAACGCTTGCCGCCGCGCTGTGGTGCCTGGCCGCGGCAATCCTCGTCGCCCCGGCCCCGGCCGCCGCCGGGGCGACGAAGAGCCACGGCCTCACCCTGGTGGGCACGCTCGGCTATCGGCCCGGGTTCGCCCACCGGCCTTACGTGAATGCGCACGCGCCAAAGGGCGGCGCGGTCAGGCTGCATGCCATCGGCGGTTTCGACAGCTTCAACCCGTTCATCGCCAAGGGCGATCCGGCCTCGATCGCGCTGACGGTCGAGACGCTGATGACCTCGCCCGCCGATGAGATCTCCGCCGAGTACGGGCTGATCGCCGAGACCGTGGAGGTCCCCGACGATCTGTCCCATGTCATCTACAACCTGCGCCCGGAGGCCCGCTTCCACGACGGCACCCCGGTGACGGCCGATGACGTGGTCTTCAGCCTCGCCGCGCTCAAGGAAAAGGGCCAGCCGTTCTATCGCTTCTACTACCGCGACATCGCCAGGGCCGAGGCGCTTTCTCCCCACCGGGTCAAGTTCCACTTCACCGGACCGCCCAACCGGGAGCTGCCGCAGATCACCGGCCAGCTTCCGGTGCTGCCCAGGCATTACTGGCAGTCGCGCAATTTCGGCCAGACCACGCTGGAACCGCCGCTGGGCAGCGGCCCCTACCGGATCGCGGGCTTCGAGGCCGGGCGCTTCGTGGTCTTCGAACGGGTGGTCGGCTGGTGGGGCAGGGATCTGCCGATCAACCGCGGCCGGTATAATTTCGACCGGGTGCGGATCGACTACTACCGCGACCAGACGGTCGCGCTGGAGGCGTTCAAGGCCAACGCCTACGACTACCGCATCGAGACCTCCTCGAAGGACTGGGCGAGCGGATACGCCTCGGCCGCGCTCCGCGCCGGGGTGATGAAGAAGGAGGAGATCGCCCACGCCCGGCCGACCGGGATGCAGTGCTTTGCCTTCAACCTGCGGCGCGCGAAGTTCGCCGACCCAAGGGTGCGTCGGGCGATCGCCCATGCCTTCGATTTCGCCTGGTCGAACAGGAGCCTGTTCCGCGGCCAGTACACGCGCACCAGGAGCTTCTTCTCCAACTCGGCGCTCGCTGCGCGAGGGCTGCCCGACGAGGCGGAACAGGCGCTGCTCGCGCCCCACCGGGCAAGCCTGCCCGAGGAGGTGTTCACCGCCGTCTACGAGCCGCCCGACGGCGACGGGTCGGGCAATATCAGGCGCAACCTGCGTAAAGCCGCGCGGCTGCTGCGCGCCGCCGGCTGGCGGGTGGTGAACAACCAACTGGTCGAGGCTGGGACCGGGACCGCGATGGAGATCGAGTTCCTGCTGGTCCAGCCGACATTCGAGCGGGTGGTTGCGCCGTTCGTCCGCAACCTCAGGCGGCTCGGCATCGCCAGCACCATCCGGGTGGTCGATTCCTCGCAATACGTCAACCGGCTACGCAGCTTCGATTTCGACATGATCGTGGCAAGCTGGGGCCAGTCGGAATCGCCCGGCAACGAGCAGCGCGACTTCTGGAGCGGCGCCGCGGCCGACCGGCCGGGCAGCCGGAACTGGATCGGGATCAAGAACCCGGTCGTCGATGCCCTGATCGAGACGCTGATCGCCGCGCCGAACCGCCGCGCGCTGGTGAGCGCGACCCGCGCTCTCGACCGGGTGCTGTTGTGGAACCACTACGTGGTGCCGCAATGGCACGCAAGGTTCGACCGCATCGCCTACTGGGACAAGTTCGGAAAACCGGCCAGGCCACCGAAATACATGAACGATTTCTTCAGCTGGTGGATCGATCCGCGCAAGGCCGCCACGCTGGCGGACCGCAGGGCGAAGGCGCGCGGGGGAAGATGAGGTTTGGCGCATTCCTCCTCGGCGCGGCGCTGTTCGCCGCCGCAGCGCCGGCCGATGCCGGCGAGGTGCGCATCCGCCACGGCGTCTCGGTGTTCGGGGAGCTGAAATACCCGCCGGGCTTCACGCATTTCGACTACGTCAACCCGCATGCGCCCAAGGGCGGCACGCTCAGGCTCTGGGGCCTGGACAGTTTCGAGACCCTGAACCCCTTCATCCTCAAGGGCCAGAAGGAGGCGTGGAACGGGCTGATCTTCGATACCCTGATGGCGCGCGCCTTCGATGAGCCCGATGCGCTCTACGGTCTCGTCGCCGCGGCGATCGAGATGCCCCGGGACAGGAGCTGGGTCGGCTTCCGGCTGCGGCCCGAGGCGCGCTTCCACGACGGCAGCCCGATCACCGCCGATGACGTCGTGTTCACCTTCCGGACCCTGGTCCGCCAGGGCGATCCGCGCTACCGGATCCTGTTCCGCGACGTGGCCGAGGTGCGCGCCGAGGGCCGGCACCGCGTCCGGTTCAACTTCAAGCCGGGCTTTCACCGCGACCTGCCGGTCCAGGCCGCCGCCCTGCCAGTCCTGTCCAAGGCCTATTACGACAAGGTCGCCTTCGGCAGGACCACCTTCACTCCGCCGCTGTCCAGCGGACCCTATCGGATCGTCGACGTCGAGCCCGGCCGCGCGCTCGCCTACCAGCGGGTGAAGGACTATTGGGCGCGCGACCTGCCGGTCAACCGCGGCCGGCACAACTTCGACCGCATCGAAATCGACTATTACCGCGACCGCGACATCGCCTTCGAGGCGATCTTCGCCGACCAGTACGATCTGCGCGAGGAGTTCACCTCCAGGGCCTGGGCGACCCAGTACGACAAGCCGCCGATCCGCAAGAAGCTGATGGTGCGCCAGACCCTCGCCGACGAGACGCCCTCGGGCGTGCAGGCGTTCTTCTTCAACCTCCGGCGGGAGAAGTTCAAGGACCGCCGGGTGCGCCGCGCGCTCGACCTTGCCTTCGACTTCGAGTGGACCAACAAGAACCTCTTCCACGGGCTCTACAAGCGGACCCGGTCGATGTTCGAGAACTCCGCGCTGGCCGCACGCGCGCCGCCCGATGCGGCCGAGCGCGCGCTCCTGGAGCCGTTGCGCGGCATGGTGCCCGAGGAGGTGTTCACCAGACCCTACGCGGCCAGCGTCACCGACGGCAGCGGCCGGATCCGGGGGGCGCTGCGCCGCGCGGCGCGGCTGTTGCGCGCGGCGGGCTATACGATCCGGGACAACCGGCTGGTCGATGCCGAAGGCGCGCCGTTCACCGTGGAGTTCCTGCTCTTCGAAGCCTCGTTCAACCGCATCATTAACCCCTATATCCGCAACCTCGCGCGATTGGGGATCGCAGCGCGGATCCGCATCGTCGATGTGGCAAACTTCAAGGTGCGCACCGACAACCACGATTTCGACATCATCGTGCGCCGCCTCGTACAGCCGCTGACGCCGGGGATCGAACAGCGCCACTTCTTCGGTTCGGCGGCTGCCGACCTGCCGGGCTCGTTCAATATCGGCGGCATCAAGGACCAAGCCGTCGATGCCCTGATCGAGAAGATCCTCGGTGCGCGCAACCGCCGGGCCCTGGTTGCGGCGGTCCGCGCGCTGGACCGCGTCCTGATGTGGAACCACTACACCGTGCCGCAATGGTACAAGGGCGTGCACCACCTGGCCTACTGGAACAAGTTCGACCGGCCGCCGTTAAAGCCGCGATTCGCGCGCGGGGTGGTCGATACCTGGTGGTACAACCCGGACAAGGCCGCCATGATCGCAATCGGCGAGGCTCCGCCTCCACCTTAGGACTTGGCGTGCTGAGCTACATCATTCGCCGGCTGTTGCTGATGATCCCGACGCTTTTCGGGATCATGGTGGTCAATTTCGCCATCATCCAGTTCGCCCCCGGCGGGCCGATCGAGCAGATCATCGCCCAGGTCACCGGGCTGGGCGCCGCTGCGACCGCGCGGATCGGCGGCGGCAGCGGCACGGAGACCGGCGCGGCGTCCCAGACCGCGGCGTCCTCGGGCACGGACGCATCGCCCGTGGCCGGCAAGTATCGCGGCGCCCAGGGGCTCGACCCCGCCTTCATCGCCGAGCTAGAGAAGGAGTTCGGCTTCGACAAGCCGGTCCACGAACGCTTCCTTTTGATGATGGGCCGGTTCCTCCGGTTTGATTTCGGCACCAGCCATTTCCGCGACGAGACGGTGGTCAACCTAGTGGTCGAGAAGATGCCGGTCTCGATCTCACTGAGGCTGTGGAGTACGCTGATCATCTATCTGGTTTCCATCCCGCTGGGGATCCGCA
>CAYFYS010000171.1:0-5254 GCA_964347365.1 uncultured Rhodospirillaceae bacterium
GCTCGATGTTGATGAACACCGGCATCATGTGCACCCTCGGCGCGCAGCGCCCGGCCAATCTGACGGTTCTGGTCTTCGACAACGGGATCTACGAGAACATCGGCGGTCCGCCGACCTTGACGTCGGTAAACACCGACCTCGCCCGCATGGCCGAAGGGGCCGGCTGTCTGAACTGCGCAACCGCCACCGAGACCGGAGCGGTCTCCCGGCGCTTCTCCCAAATGCTCGACGACGGCGAGATGGGCTTTCTGGTCGCCAAGATCGTCCCCGGCAAACACCCCTGGGCGTGGCGGGACCGAAAACCCACCGACGGGATCGAGGACAAGTACCGCTTCCTGCGCTATGTCGAGAAGCTCGAAGGCGTCGTCATCCACCCCGGCGCGCCGCAGAACTGACCCGCTGGCCGGCCCTCCCGGGGCGGCACGTGGAGGGCCATCGCCGAGAACGCGCCGTGCGCGTTGTTACGTGAGTCCTGCCCTTCACTGCGCAGCATCGCGCTCGGCAGGACCGGCGCGGTGGGCCAGACAGGCGCGGAGCGTCGCCTCCAGCGTTCGCGAGGTATCCATCGTCTCCCTCGTCTCGCGCCCGTAGGGGGTCGCATCAAGCAGCCGGAAGATCGCCGCCGCCGCGCGGTGGAAATCCGCCGTGACACCCACCGAGGCGAAGGTCTGCGCGATCTCCTCCATCTCTCCCACCCAGCGCCCGGCATCTGCCGGCAGGCGGGGGATGGTGTTGCGCATCCGCTCCATGACCCCGGGCACGCTCTGGCCGATCTCGGCGCGGACCGTCTCGCCGACGTCAAGCGCCTCGGCGGCCACCATCGCCGCTGTGTGAAGCGCGTTGGTCCCCTTGGAGATCGCGGCGTAGCACATCTTGACTGCCGAGGCGCGGCCGATCTCCCGCCCGGCGTGGCGCACCGAGACACCCTTGCCGTCCAGCACGTCCATCAGGCCGGCCGCATCGCCGCTGACGTAGAACCGCGTCGGCGGGGCGTCCGGGCGCGGCGCCCAGCCGATGATCCCGGCATCGATGAACGGCGAGCCGGTTCCCTCGAAGAGCCCGCCGATCGCGCGCGCGGTCTGCGGAGCGATCGCGTTGCAATCGGCAAAAGGCGGCGTATGGCCCGTCCGCCGCATCGCCTCTGCGACCGCGCGTGCGAGATCGGGCGAGGCATCGGGCGGCAGGATCGCCAATCCGAGATCGGCAGCAGCGACCAGCGCTTCCAGATCGGCCATCAGCCGAAACTTCAAACGCTCCGCCCGCGCCCGCGTCGCCGCGCCGCGGCCGGACAGGCAGGTGATCACGTCGTGGCCGTGTTCAATCAGCGCCGCCCCGACGCCGCCGCCCATGTCGCCCGGGCTCAAGATCGCGATGGTCTGACGCACCATGGCCACCTCCACCTTCGTGTCGGGTACTGCGGGTCACGTCGCCGTTCCGTCCCCGCGGGACGGGACGGGCGCACCGGGCGCAGCCTCCGGGAGATCGGGCCGCTTCCTGCGGATGATGATATCGCCGTTGTCCAGGATCTCGGGTGCCTCGTATTGCGGGATCGCCGATGTCAGGGCGTCCAGAACCCGGAGAATGCGTTTGGCACCCTGTCTGATCGCCTCCTCGGCCTTCTCCATGTCCGGCCCGGCGTGGGCGGACGACACCGGCGCGAGCGCGAGGCAGGCGGCGAGCAGAGCCGCCCGGGCTGCGATGAAGATCGACGGGCTGGACGATGTCATGGCCGGACTCGCTGTTGTGCGTGATGATCGTCAAAGGACAAATATCGTTCCGGACCCGCCCGGTCCAGCCCGCTTCGCCGCCCGGTGTGCTAGCCTTGCCGCCACGCGGCGGGAGGCGGGACGATGCGCTACGATCCGAAGAACCCCGGACTGATCTCCTTCCAGGCCGCGCGGCCCGCCTTCGTCGAGGGTACGGATTCCCCGCGGGCGTTCCTGGAACGCTGCATCGCGACCATCGACAGGCGCGAACCGGAACTGCGGGCGTTCGTTGCGCTCAATCTCGAAGGCGCGCGCAGGGCGGCCGATGCCGCCAGCGGGCGCTACCGCGCCGGCCGGCCGGCCTCGGACATCGACGGGCTGGTGATCGCGATCAAGGACGTCCACGACACCGAAGACATGCCGATGGAAGCGGGCAGCCCGGTGCTGCGCGGCAACCGCACCGGCTGGGACGGCGCGACCGTCCACGCGCTGCGCAAGGGCGGGGCGGCGATCATCGGCAAGACCGTCACGACCGAGTTCGCCTTCGCCAGGCCGGGACCGGCGCGCAACCCCTGGGATGCCGCGCGCACGCCCGGCGGCTCGTCGAGCGGCAGCGGGGCTGCAGTCGGCGCCGGCATGGTTCCGGTCGCAACCGGCACCCAGGTGCGCGGCTCGGTGCTGCGCCCGGCGGCCTATTGCGGGGCGTTCGTGCTCAAGACCTCCTACGGTGCGATCAATACCCTGGGCGGCTTCCCGTCCGCCCCCAGCCTGATCCACCTGAGCTTCCTTGCCGGGACCCTCGCCGACACCTGGACGACGTCCCGTTGGGTCTCCCATGCCGCCGGCGGCGATCCCGGGCACCCGAGCCTCGCCGGGCCACCCAGGCTGCCGTCGGCCGAAAAACCGGGGCGGCTGGCCCGTCTGGAGACCGCCGGCTGGAAGGCGACCGAGACGTCGGTCAAGGCGGCCTTCGAGACTTGGCTTGGCACACTGGCCGGTCAGGGGGTCGAAATCGTCGACCGCCATGCCGATTCCGACATCGAAGCCGTGGAGCGGGACCTCGTCGCGCTGCGCGCGGTGATCGTCCTGCTGCTCGGCTACGAGGGGCGCTACCCGCTTGCAATGTATGCCGAGCGCTGCCCCGATCTGTTGTCCGAGCGGGTGCTCGCGCGTGTGGCGGAGGCGGCCGCGATCACGCCCCGGCACTACGCCGAGGCCCTGGAGTGGTGCGCCGCCTTCCGTGCCCGCTACGCGCGCCTCGCCGAGCGCTTCGATGCCTGCATCACCCTCAACCAGGTCGATCCGGCGCCGGTCGGCATGCCGGTGGGCGATGTGGTCTACGGCGAGCCGTCCTCGGTCCTCGGCGTACCGGCACTCAACCTGCCGCTGCTGGCGGTCGAGGGCATGCCGCTGGGCGTCCAGCCCCTGGGCTTCTACCGCCAGGACCACCGCCTGGTCGCCCAGGGCCGCTGGCTGGCCGAAACCACCCTGGGATGAGCCACCCGCGTGCGACCGGGACGGCTTGCCGGGTGTCCGGTGGCGATGCGAAAATCCGTCCGACCAATCGGAGCGCGAGACGATGACGACGCCAGACCAGATCCCGCTCCGCGACCTCGTCCGCGCGGGACGGGTCCATCGCCGGCTCTATACCGACCCGGCGATCTTCGAGCTCGAACTCGAAAGGATCTTCGGGCGGACCTGGATCTATGTCGGCCATGACAGCCAAGTGCCCGGGCCGGGCGATTTCCACACCACCCGGATCGGCCGTCAGCCCGTGGTCATGGTGCGCCACCGGGACGGCGAGGTCCACGTCCTTCACAACCGCTGCGCCCATCGCGGCGCCCAAGTGGTCGGGGAGGAGCACGGCAACGCCGATGCGTTCGTGTGCTGCTATCACGGCTGGACCTACGAGACCGACGGGCGCATCCGGTCGGTGCCGCTCAACCACGGCTATCCCGGCCATTTCGACGCCGGCGCAGACGGGCTCGGCATGGCCCCGCTCGCCCGGGTCGCGAGCTATCGCGGGTTCGTCTTCGCCAGCATGGCCGATGAGGGGCCGAGTCTGACGGCGTTTCTCGGCCACATGACCACCTCGTTCGACGACATGATCGACCGGGCGCCGGACGGCGCGCTGATCCTTGCCGGCGGGGTGCATAAGCACGCCTATGACGGCAACTGGAAGCTCTATCTGGAGAATTTGTGCGATGCCGCGCACCCGATTTTCGTCCACCGCTCCTCGATCGAGGCGGCGCGCGCGCAGGACGATGCGGCCAGCACCGACGGTGCGGGCGAAATCGCGGTCCGCCAGATGCGCCAGAACGGCGCCCCCTACGAATTCTGGGAGAAGGCGGTCGGTATCTGGACCTACCCGAACGGCCACAGCTATCTGGGCGATTACCACGACGACGAAAGGCTGGTCGCGGCCATGGGCGATCCCGTGTTCGCCGAATACCGCGGCCTGCTGGAGCGCCGGCAAGGCGCCGCCCGGGCCAGGGAAATTCTGGAAGTCGGGCGTTGGAACTCCAACATCTACCCCAATTGTTCGTTCATGAGCCAGTTCCGCCAGCTCCGCGTGGTCCATCCGGTCGCGGTCGACCGGACGGAGGTCCACACGTTCTGCTTCCGCATGGCCGGCGCGCCGGAGGCGATGTTCCTGGACACGATCCGTTTCGCCAACATCGTCAACGGCGCCGGCTCGCCGGTGCTGACCGACGATCTGGAGACCTATGGCCGGATCGGTACCGGGCTGCGCAGCCAGGGGCTGGAATGGCTGGAGATCGGCCGCGGCTACACCTCCGACCAGCCGGACACACATGGCGGACGGCGCGGCCTGAACGCGACCAGCGAGATCTATATCCGCAACATGTTCGAGGCCTGGCTCGATCTGATGACCAGGCCATGAGCGCCGAACTGGCCGCGGTCGAGACGTTCGTGGTCCACGAAGCCCGGCTCCTGGACGAGGCACGCTATGCCGACTGGCTGGCGCTGTTCACCGCCGAGGCCTGGTACTGGGTGCCGTCCCAGCCGGAACAGGCGAGCCCGCACGATACGGTCTCGCTGATCTACGACGACCGCCGGCTGCTGGAGACCCGGGTGCGTCGACTGGTCGATGCGCGCCCCCATGCCCAGACGCCGCCCTCGCGGACCTCGCGGATCATCGCCAATATCAGCCTGGAGCCGGGCGCGGACCTCCTCGTGGTGCGTTCGAAGTTCCAGATGATCGAATACCGCCGCGACAGGCAGCGGCTGTTCGGCGGAACCCTGCGGCACGGGCTCCGCGCGCGCGGCGAGGGCTTCGCGATCGCCTGGAAACGGGTCGATCTGGTCAACTGCGATGCTGCGATGGACGGCCTGTCGGTGCCGTTCTGAGCGATGGGCGCGGCCGTCCTGATTGCCGTCCTGGTGCTTGCCGCGTTCATCCTGTGGCAGCTCTGGTCGGTGCTGGCCGCGCTCAAATGGCTGCTGATCCTTGGTGTGGCGGGGGTTTGCATCTCCCTTGTGCGCCGCGGGCTGCGCCGCAAAGGCTGAAACCGGGAGGGGCCGATGGT
>CAYFYS010000172.1:0-5230 GCA_964347365.1 uncultured Rhodospirillaceae bacterium
CCCGACCCGCTGCCCGGCAACGTCGCCGACTACCCGAACTACTCCTGGCGCGAATACGGCCAGCGGGTCGGAGTCTGGCGGCTGATCACTCTGTTCGACACCGCCGGCGTGCCGGCGACGTGCACGATGAATGCGAAGTTCGGCCTGGAACGCCGGGAAGCGGTCGATGCGGTCAACGAACGCGGCTGGGAGCTGCTCGCCCACAACTATTCACAGTCCGAGCTTCTGTCGGATTACGCGTTCGATCCGGACAGCGAGCGCGCGCTCATCCGCAAGACCCTGAAGGTCTACCGCGATGTCGTGGGCCGACCGGCCAAAGGCTGGCTCTCCTCGTCGCTGCGCTGTACCGAGAACACCTCCGACATCATCGCCGCAGAAGGGCTCATCTTCCATACCGACTACCTCAACGACGACCAGCCCTACCTGATCCAGACCGGCTCGGGCCCGATCGTGTCGATCCCCTACTCCAACGAGGTCAACGACTTCATGATCTATTTCCGCCGCGGCATGTCGAACGACCAGGCCTTCGAAGTGTTGCGGGACCAGTTCGACGAGCTCTATGCCGAGGGTGCCCAGAGCGGTCGGATGATGAATGTCGGCATCCACCCCCATGTCTGGGGCCAGCCGTTCCGGGTCCGCGCGCTCAGGGAGTTCATCGACTACGCCAAGGGCTTCGAGGGCGTGTGGTGGGCCAAGCGCGAGGAGATCGCCCAATGGTATCTGGACAACCACCAGACCCATATAGCCCCGGACGGATGACGTGGGAACGCGCGCGTCCGATCAGTAGCCGACGATGACCTCCCCGCTGTTGGGGCTGACCACCTGGCCGGTGATCATCTCCGCTTCCTCGGATGCCAGCCAGGCGACCGCATAGGAGATATCCCGGGGTTCGGTATAGCGGCCAAGCGGCATGGTCTCCTCACGTGCGCGAATCTGGGCCTCGGTATTGCTGCCCCGCGTCATCTCGGTGACCACGAACCCCGGGGCGACGGCGTTGACGGTGATCCGGTGCACGGCCAGTTCACGCGCCCAGCTCTTGGTCAGGCCGGAAATCGCAGCCTTGGCCGCGGCGTAGTGCGAGGCGAGCGCGCTGCCGCCCATCGCGTAGATCGAGGAGATGTTGACGATCCGGCCGTAGCGCCGTGCGACCATCGCCGGCAGCACGGCCTGGGTGGCGAAGAAGGTGCCGCGAACATGGACTTCGAACATCTCGTCGAAAACCGCCGGGTCGATCTCCTCGATGCGGCGGCGCCTGCCGCCGACGCCGGCATTGTTGACCAGGATGTCCGGCGCGCCGAGCGCGGCGGCGGCCTCGCCGATCCCCGCCTGGAGCGCCGGCACATCCCGGATATCGACTGCCAGTTCATGGGCGCGACGGCCCGCCGCGCGCACCATGCCGGCGGTTTCCGCAACCCCTGCCGCCTTGATGTCGTGAACGATGACGTCCGCGCCGCGTTCGGCCAGCAGCATCGCATGGGACCGCCCCATCCCGCCGCCCGCGCCGGTGACCATCGCGGTTCTTCCTGCGAACGAGACCGCCATCGCCTGCCCCTGTCTTCGTCGATTGCCGGCGGGTATTGTCCGCCGCGGCACGCGCCGTAACAACCCCCGCCCACGCCAGAGCATGCCCCTTCTGTCCGCCAGAGCCCTCGCGCGCGCCGCAGCCGGCCTCGGCGCCGCCATTGCCGGCGGCTGGGCGTTCGATATGCTGGCAACGCCGATCCCGTGGCTGCTCGGCCCGCTGTTCGCCGTTGCGGGATTTAACCTCGCGGGCCTGCGGATCACCTGCCCGGCCGGCGGACGTCAGCTCGGCCAGATCCTGATCGGCACCGCCATCGGGCTGCGCTTTACGCCGGAAATCACCGCCATCGTGCTCGGCGAGATTCATTGGATGGCGGCGGCGGCCGTTGCGGCGATCCTGTTGGGCGGGCTCGGCGCCTGGATCCAGATCCGTGTCGCCGGGCTGGATGTGCCGACGGCCTTTTTCGGCTCGGTGCCCGGCGGCATGGCGGAGATGCTTGCGCTCGGCGACCGTTTCAGGGCAGAGCCGGTGGCGCTCGCCCTGTCCCAGACCGTCCGGGTGGGCATCATCGTCGTCACTGTGCCGGCAGGTCTGACTTTCTTCGGAGACGCCGGCGATGAGGTCTTCCTGCCGGCGGCCGATGCGGTGAACTGGCAGAGCCTGCCGTTGCTGCTGGGCGGCGCGGCGGCAAGCGCGATGGTCCTGAACCGGTTGGGCATGACCAATGCCTGGATGCTGGGCGCCGCCGGGTTTGCGGCAGCGATCACCATCGCCGGGATCGCGCTGTCGAGCCTGCCCGTAGCCTTGCTCGTGCTGGGTCAGCTCCTGATCGGCGCCGCGCTCGGCGAGCGCTTCGAGAGGGAACCGCTGCGCCGCGCACCGCGCGTGATCCTCGGCGCCGCGCTTTCGACGATAATGCTGATCGCCACCGGCATCCTGCTCGCGCTGGGTATAGCAGCGGCCTCGGGGATATCCGTCTCCACGATGGTCGCTGCGACGTGCCCCGGCGGTCTGGCGGAAATGAGCATTACCGCCCAGGTGCTCGCTCTCGGCGTCCCGCTGGTGACCGCCTACCACATCATGCGGATCGTCATGATCACGGCGGTCACGCTGCCCCTGTTCCGCCTGGTTGCGCGTTACCGTCCACTGGCCTGATCGGCAACCGCCCGGGCGGCCGCGCGGACGGTTTCCTCATCGGCTAGGTAGCGCCTCGATTCGACGTTCAGCCCGCCGCCGATCTCGTAGAGCAGCGGTATCCCGGTCGGGATGTTGAGTTCGAGAATCGCCTCATCGGAGATGTCTTCCAGGTGCTTGATCAAGGCGCGCAGGCTGTTGCCGTGGGCGGCGATGATGACGGTCCGTCCCCTGGCCACCTCGGGCGCGATGCGGTCTTTCCACAGGGGCAGAACCCGCTCCAGAGTTCCCGACAGGCTCTCGGAATCGGGCAGATCGGCCTGTGGGATGTCGGCATAACGGCGCTCGAACCTCGGATGGGTCGGGTCGTTGCGGTCCAACGGCGGCGGCGGCGTGGCAAAGCTGCGCCGCCAGATCTTGACCTGCGCCTCGCCGTACTCGGCCGCCGTCTCGGCCTTGTTCAGCCCCTGCAGCGCGCCGTAGTGGCGTTCGTTGAGCCGCCAGGATCGGACGACCGGCACCCATATCTGATCGAGCGCATCGAGGACGATCCACAGCGTGCGAACCGCCCGCTTGAGTACCGATGTGAAGGCGATGTCGCACCGCACCCCCTCTGCGGCCAGCCTCCCGCCGGCCGCACGCGCCTCGGCAAGGCCGTCATCGGATAGATCCACGTCCACCCACCCGGTGAACCGGTTCTGCAGGTTCCAGTCGGACTGGCCGTGGCGGATCAGGATCAGTTTCGAAGTTACCATGAAATCCCGTCTCCCGGCGCGACCCATCCCGGGCCGGCCGCGACCATATATCGCCCGGGCTTGCGGCAGATAGCAAATCCGACCCGCCCGAACCTGGATTCGGAGGACCGGGTTTCCTATCTTTTTTCTCTTCGCGCGGGTGCCGCCCCGCGCCGCTTCGGTCGGAAAGGGCACGAGATGGCGATGGGGTTTCGCGAGGTGATCCGCACACAGCGCGCCGCGGGTCAACTGATCGATATCGATCGCCCGGTCGATATCCGCTATCTCGGCACTTTGATCGACGGCTCCGACAAGGCGCTTAAGTTCGACAACGTCGCCGGTTACGACATGCCCGTCGTCGCCGGCATCATGAACAGCCGCGAGCGCATGGCGCTGGCCTTCGGCTGTCCGTTCGGCGAGATCCAGGCGAAGCTGCGCACGGGCCTCGCAAGGCCGATCCCCCATGTTACGGTGAACACCGGACCGGCGCGTGCGGTCCGGCGCCAGATCGGCGATGACGTCGATCTGTTCGCGCTTCCGGTGCCGTTGTTCGCCGAGCTCGACGGCGGGCCGATGATCACCGCAGGGGTGACGATCGCACGCGCGGGCGCCGAGGGATTCAATGCCGGGGTCTACCGTTACCTGATCCGCGAACGGAACCTTACCGGCATCGATCTGGTGACGCCGAACGACCTGCGACGCATCGCCGAGGCCAATACGGTGGCGGGCAGATCGACGCCGATCTCGATCAACATCGGCGCCCATCCGGCGGTCACCCTGGCAACCAGCTATCGGCCACCGGTTGGCGTGGACGAGATCGAGATCGCCGGCGGCATCATGAGCGAGGCGGTGCGCTTGACGCCCTGCGAGACGATCGACGTGCCTTGCCTGGCCGATGCCGAGATCGTGCTCGAAGCCGAGATCCTGCCCACCGGCTGGACCAGGCCCGAGGGCCGGTTCGGTGAATTCACCCGGATCATGGGGGCCCTGCACTGGAACCCGCATGTCCGCATCAATGCCGTCTATACCCGCAAGAACCCGATCTACTGGGCCCTGCACATGCCTTGGGAGGTGTCCTGGCTGTCGGCGGTGATCCAGGAAGCGTCGCTGCGCCGTTCGTTGCACGAGGCGAACATCGACGTGAGCGCGATCAATATCACGCCCGGCGGAACGTGCTTCTTCCACGCGATCATCGCCATCAAGGCCCGGGTGGGCGACGGCAAACAGGCCATCCATGCCGCCCTGGCAAGCGATGACTTCAAGCACGTCGTCGTGGTTGACGACGACATCGATATCTTCGATCCGCTCGAGGTCGAATGGGCGATCGCAACCCGGGTACAGGCGGACAAGGACGTCGCGGTCCTTTCGGGCATGCGTACCAAGCCGCTGGATCCCAGCCTGACCCTTGTCACCGGCCGCATGCCGACCACCGCGAAGATGGGGATCGATGCGACCATCTCGCCGGAGATTCCACGCGCACGCTTCCAGCGCATCGCCTACGCCTTCGCCGGGGACATTGAGGTCGCGCGCTATCTGGCGGAGAGCGACGGCTCCTTCGAAGAGCCCGAAGAGGCCCACCTCGATGCGCTCACCACCGAAATCCGCGCCGTCATCACCGAGGCGCCGATCTATTATTCCGAGATCCTCAAGCGCTTCTGGGCCAAGGGCTTCCAGAACACGAGCCGGGCGATCGGCCGGCTCCACCAGGCTGGCGCGCTTTGGCAGGACGAAGAGGGTAGGATCTGCCTGGCTGGGTCTCCTTTCGCCGCGCTGCCGCCGGCATCAAAGCTGACCAACCGCAGCGAATAGCGACGCCCGGCTCACGATCAGGGTTGCAGGA
>CAYFYS010000173.1:0-5226 GCA_964347365.1 uncultured Rhodospirillaceae bacterium
GCTGGTTCGAGTCCGGCCGCCGCTACCAGATCCCGGCGGACGCGGCGGTAGGGAGGGATCCGCCGCGACCGGGTTTGGCAGCCGCGCCCGAACCGGTCCGTGTCCTGCGCCCGTGTGCCAGCTCCAAATTCCCCGGCAGCGCCGTACCCTTTAACATGCCGGCTGTGTGCCATAAGCGGTGACCGCTCCGGGGAGGCTTTCGCATGCGCATTCTGCAGACCGGTCTGACGCATTTCGACGAGGCCAGGGCGACGCCCGGCTTCACGCTGTTCTCGCCTCTGTGGGGCCGGAATACCTATCTTCTCGACATGCGGGGCGAAGTGGTCCACCGGTGGGATCTGCCGGCCGGGCTCGGCGGCTACGCGAGGCTGCTGCCCAACGGCAATCTGTTCGTGTCGATCAACACGCCCACGGGCCCGGGATTTTCCGGCGGCGCACAGGGCGGGCGCCTGCTGGAGCTCGACTGGAACGGCAAGGTGGTCAACGCCTTCGTCGATGACTTCCAGCACCACGATGCCTGGCGGCTTGCCAACGGCCATACCATCTACGCCGCCTGGGAGAAGATGCCGGAAGAACATGCCGCACGGGTCAGGGGTGGACGGGCCGGCACGCAGCCGCCCGAAGGCATGTATTCGGACGTTGTCCGCGAGGTCGACGCCGCCGGCAATCGCGTCTTCGAATGGCGTGCCTGCGACATGGAGATCGAAAGCTACGAGTTGAACCCGATGAGTCCGCGCAGGGTGTGGGCGTGGTGCAACACCACCTTTCCGCTGGCCAACGGCGACATACTGATCAGCCTTCGCCAAATCAGCACCTGCGCCATCATCGACCGCCAGACCAGCAGGTTCCGCTGGGAAAAGACGGATTTCTCATGGGGTGGACAGCACGATCCGCAGATCCTTCCCAACGGCAACATGATCCTGTTCGCCAACGGCTGGAGCACCGACGAGCCGCACCCCTACTCCCGGGTCATCGAATTCAACCCCGACACCGACGAGGAGGTCTGGACCTACGAGGAAGCGCCTGGAAGGAATTTCTACTCCCACCATATCAGCGGTCAAGAACGGCTCTGGTCCGGCAACACCCTGATCTGCGAGGGGTTGTGGGGGCGGCTCTTCGAGGTCACGCCGCAGGGCGCGCTGGTCTGGGAGTATATCTCGCCCTTCGAAAACCGGACCCATACCGGCGATGTCGTCAACTGGATCTTCCGCGCCTTCCGCTACGCCGAGGACTCGCCCGAGATCGCCGGCCGGCTGAAGGCCTGACGGCCGGACGGGCTATCTGAGATCGAGCATCAGATCGGGCAGGAAGAGCGCGATCTGTGGAAAAGCGCAGATCAGGGCCAGACCGACCAGCGTCGCCACCACGAAAGGCCATACGCCCCGGAACACCGTCCATATGTCGACGTCGCGCAAGACGGTCTTGACCATGAAGACGTTCATGCCGATGGGCGGTGTTATCAGGCCGATTTCGACGACGATGATCACGACGATGCCGAACCAGATTCCGTCAACGCCCAGCGGTTCGACCATCGGATAGAAGATCGGCACCGTCAGCAGCAGCATGGCCAGGCTGTCGAAGACGCAGCCGAGGATGACGTAGATCACGCACATCGCGATCACCACGCCAAGCGGCGAAACCTCCAGCGAGGCGATGAAGGCGATCATCGCGTCGGGCAGTCCGGCGAGGTTGATGAAGTTCGAGAACACCAGGGCGCCGAAACCGACGAGGAAAATCATCGCCGTCGTGCGACCGGCATCGACCAGCGAGGCCGCAAGCGCCCGGAAGCCCAGCCCGCCACGGCCAAAGGCGAACAGCATCGCGCCCGCAGCGCCGATAGCAGCCGCCTCGGTGGGGGTGAACACCCCGAGATAGATGCCTCCCAGCACGAGGACGAACAGGACGATCACCCCCCAGACCCGAAGCAGCGCCCGCCAGCGATCGGCCCAGCCGATCCGTTCGCTCGGCGGTCCGATCTCCGGTTTCAGGCGCACGGCGATCGCGATCGAGCCGAAATAGAGCACAACCAACAGGATGCCCGGCAGAATCCCGGCGATGAACAGCTTGCCGATATCGGTTTCGGTGAGGATGCCGTAAATCACCATCGGCACGCTGGGCGGGATCAGGATACCCAGGGTCCCGCCGGCGGCGATCGTTCCCGCAGCGAGGCTGTCCGCATAGCGGTAGCGCCGCATCGGCGGCATGGCGACTTTGCTCATGGTCGCTGCGGTGGCAAGCGAGCTGCCCGACACCGCAGCAAAGCCGGCACAGGCCGCCACCGTGGCCATGGCGAGTCCGCCGCGGCGGTGGCCGAGAAAGGCGTGGGTGGCCTCGTAGAGCTCCTCGGAGAGTTGCGCACGATGGATGAACGTGCCCATCAGCACAAACAGCGGCAGCACCGAAAGACCGTAATTTGTGGAGAAATCGAGAACCTGCTGCCCGGCCATGGACAGGGCGGCGATCAGCGAATCGATCTCGAACAGCCCGCCCCGGACGAACGCGAAACCGCCGATCCCGACCAACAACAGAACGATGCCCAGCGGGATGCCGAAGAAGGCGAGCAGGAGAACCAGACCGAACCCGAGGAGAGACAATGCCATCTGGTCTCAGCGATCCGTCAGAATTCGGTTTCGTGACGATCGTCGAAACCGGGGTAAGGCCTGTCCCGCAGGGCGTAGACCAGCAGGCCAACCAACACCAGCGAGGCCAGTCCGGCGAACGTGCTCATGAAATAGGCGATCGGTGCGCGTGGCCACAGCAGAAAGCCGGTCGTCGCCCCGGTCTCGTGGAGCCGATCCCCCTGGTCCCACATGCGGAATGCGATGATCACCATGCCGAGCGCGCTGACCGCCATGACGACGACCTGCTGGATCCGCCGGCCGATCCCGCGGAACAAGCCTTCGAACAGCGAGACCGTGATATGGCCGCGGTCCCAGCTCACCAGCGGCAGCGCCGAGAAGACGACGATCGCCAGGCTGAACTCCATCAGCTCGAACGTGCCGGGCAAGGGGCTCGCGAACGCGAACCGCGCAACGACGTCCGCTACGGTCACCGCCATCATGAAGAACAGGATCGCGCCGGTCAGCAAGCCGAGCAGTCGGCGCAGCCAGACGTTCAGCCGCGCCGGCGCAACCGTCATCGAGGCCCGCCTAGCGCTTCATCGCTTCGGCCGCGACATCCTTCTGGGTCTGCCGATAGAAGGCGAGCGCCGCCTTGCCGTCGACCCCGAGCCCGTTCATCTGCGCGATCCAATCATCGAGCATCCTGACGGAGATACGCTTGATCGCGGCATTCAGACTCGGCGCCGCCTGGTGATAGGGCTTGCCGGATGCCTTGTAGGTGGCGAGCGCCTTCTGGTCGAGGGCATCCCATGTGCGGCCCCTGCGCGCGAGGGCCTCGCCGGAGAGCTCGGTGATCTTGGCTCGGGCGACGCGCGACAGCCGGTTCCATTTCTTCTTGTTCAGAAACACCGAGAAAGTCGGGTTGAAGACGAACCCCTCGACATGGGTGACCGATTTGGCGAACTGCAGGACGTTGAAGCCGATCGCATCGGATACCCCCAGCCCGACATAACCGTCCACGGTGCCCTTCGAGACGATGGGATAGATGCGCGCGGCCGGCCCGGGGACGACCGCGACCCCGAGTTGCTTCAGAGTCTGGGCCAGGGCGAAGGGCAGGCTCCAGAGCTTGGCCTCCTCCAACGCCTCGATCGTTCGGATCGGCTCATCCTGCATGCTGAAGATCTCACCGCCCGGACCGGCGAAGAAACTGATCAGTTGCACCGTCTTGAACGGTTTCTGGGTGGCAAAGTACTTCTGGTAGGTACGCCACAGCGCCACCCCGTCGGCCTCGGCCGAAGTCGACATCTGGGGCATGATGGAAAACCGCAGATGGGGGACGTTGTTGCTGAGAAAGGCGTTGAAAATGAACGCGCCATCAGCAATCCCCTGGCTTACGATGTCCATCTGGCGGGGCGGGGCGGCGAGATTCTTCGCCGGGATCTTGAAGCTGACGTCGTCCGGCTCCAGCGCTGCATTCAACGCCTCGACCCAGGGTACGATCATCCCGGTTGCGATGATGAACTTGGGCGGCGGGAAATAGTTGAACAGAAACTGCGTCCTGGCGAAGGAAGGCGCCGTCATCCCGGCCATCAGACCGGCCACGACCACAGCCGCGGTCGCAGTTCTCATGACGAATCTCATTATCGGATCTCCCATTGAAGCCTGGTCCCGGGTCTGCCTGCCCTGCCCGGGTTCGCGATTTCCCGATGTCGGGTGAACCGATGATACTGGACCGTGTGCGCGGATAAAATCCCGGACGCGGCGAGACCTGGACCGGTCCAGCCGGCCGACGCCGCCGCCTCGTCCAACAGGTGTTCGACCCAGCGACGGGCATGTGTAAAGCGGCGCACCACGGTACGGGCAGCAGTCGGCAAGCGCCGCCGGCCGGCCATCGCGCCCACGCCATAGGACGATCGGCTCACCGCAGATCCAGCGCTGCAGCGGCGCCGCGCCGATCTCGTGATCCCAGGCGCAGACATATCAGGCGTTTCTGATCAACCGTCCGTTTTCGCTGCTCATCGCGCGCGCCTAGAGATGCACGCTGCCGCCGTCCACAGCGATCGACTGGCCGGTGAGATAGCCGCTCGCCGGCGAGGCCAGGAAGAGCAGCATTCCGACCAGGTTCGTCGGCTCACCGAGGAATTTGAGGCACTGGATGTCGAGCACCTTCTGGCGGACGGCATCGGTCCGGCCAACGTTCTCGACCTCGGTCTCGATCAGCCCGGGGAGGATCGCGTTGACAGTGATACCCGCGCCGCCGAGCTCGCGCGCCATGGTCCGCGTCATGCCGATGACCGCTGCCTTGGAGGTGACGTAATGCATAAAGCCCGGCAGGCCGAGCGGCACCGTCGAGGAGGAGATGTTGACGATCCGTCCCCAGCCGGCCTTGCGCATCGACGGCAGCACCGCGCGGGCGCACAGCATCGGGCCGGTCACGTTGACCCGCATTACCGCGTTCCACTCCTCCAGCGGGATGTCCTCGAAACCACAGCGGCCGAGCGCGGAAAAAACCGCGGCGTTGTTGACCAGCACGTCGATCCGCCCGAAGGCGCGGTGCGCCTCGTCGGCCATTTCCTGGGCCAAATGCGGGTCGCCGACATCGGTCGTCACCGCTGCGGCCCGCCCGCCCGCCTCGGCAATCTCGCGGGCCACGGAAGCGGCATTC
>CAYFYS010000174.1:0-5205 GCA_964347365.1 uncultured Rhodospirillaceae bacterium
AGCACTTCGCCGTGCCGCCGTTCGTGCCCGCCATGGAAGCGCCGATAGATCGGATCGGACTCTGGCAACTCGACGGTGTAAATGTTCGGGTTCGGGAAAGATTTGCCGAGAAAGACGGTCGTGAAGCCGAAATGGGTTCCGATCTCCAGGATGTTCCGTGGCGAAAACCCGCTCAGGCTCACGGCCGCAAAGGCCGCAAGATGCGTGCTGTCAAGGTCCTGATCCTCCGGAACGGTGTCGATCGCCGCCATCGCGCACGGATCTCCGGCGGACCAAATACCGGCGCACGGGCCAGGAAACCGCCCTGAAGGCCGTCCGGGCGAGCCCCTCGCGCCTGACCAGCGACCGGGCGCGCCTGACCAGCGGCGCTGCAGCGCTCGCGTTTGCGCGCGAGCCTTCCGTTTCTCTGGGCGCCATTTCGTGCGACGTCACCGGCCGCGCTCCTCGGTCCATACGCGATCCACACAGGCCATGCTGCGGGCGGCCGCGCGCGCCGCGCCGTTGACGCCCGCCCAGCCTTGCGCGCGGGAACCTACACCGCGTGCCCGGTGCCGCGGAAGTGGGGGATGACGGCCTCGCCGAACAGGCGGACCGACCGGGCGGCGTCGGCGAGCGGCATGTCGTTGAAGTTGACCTGGAGCGAGGCGTGGTCGCAGCCGCCCATGGCCGCATCCAGGGCATGGAACTGCGCGATCAGATCGGCCGGCGTGCCGACGAAGGCCGCCATGTGCGCAACCTGGCTCTCGAATGTCTCCGCGGCGATCCGGCGGTGCATCGCATCGTAGTTCCGATAGGTCGAGGCCGGCGCGCCGGCGGCGTAGCCCGCCGTCGCATCGACGATCGAGGCGAAGTGCCGCTCGATGCGCGGCTTGGCGATGCGCACCGCCTCCTGTCGGTCCTCGTGGCAGAACATGAACACGGCGAGCATCACCGTGGGCTTTCCCGGATGGCCGGCTTCCGCCCAGGCCTCGCGGTAGATCCGGACGAGCTCCGACGGGGTCGCGCCGACCCCGGGGATCGCCATTACGCCGTGGCCCAGCCGGCCGGCGCGGGCGAAGGATTCCGGCGTTCCCACCGCGGCGACGTAGAAGTTCGGCCGCGGCCACCGGGTCGGCCGCGGCAGCGAGGTGACGCCGGCAAAGCGGTGGAACCGTCCGCGCGCGGTCACGTTGTCCTCCTCCAGCAGCCGGCGGACCTGCTCGATCCCCTCCTCGAAGCGGTCGACGCTCTCCTCCATGTCGATGCCGAAGGCGGCGTACTCGTAGGGCAGGAAGGCGCGGGCGAACCCGACATCGAGCCGACCGCCGCAGATCGCATCCAGCATGCCGATCTCGCCGGCGAGCTTGAGCGGGTTGTTGAACGCCGGCAGGACCGCGCCGGTGACCATCCGCGCGGTCCGGCTGCGCTGGCTGGCGGCGCTCAGGAACACCACCGGGTTGGGGCTGAACCCGCCCCAGCGGTGGAAATAGTGCTCGACGATGCGGACATGGGTGTAGCCGAAAGGATCGCACATGCCGACGAGCTCCAGCGCCTCGGCGAAGTACTGCGCGGCCGGCTTTTCGGCCTCCCTGACGTCGGGGAAGAACTGGATCCCGAACTCCATCGCCGCTCCTCTCGATCGTGTCCCGTGCGCCGTCCCCCGGGGACCGGCCGCGGGATGGTAGGCCAGACCGGCCGGCCGCACCATCGCGGCGGGCGCGTTGGAAGCCGGGCGCGCGATGGTCTAGGGTCGCGGCATGGCGAGCCCACCCCCCGACCGCGCGCCGGAGCCCGCCGGGCAGGTCCATGTGCTGGCGGCCTCGGTGCTGACGCTGTTATGCGGCTCCGGGGCGATGTTTCTGGTCGTGGTCGCCCTCAAGCCGATCGCCGAGGAGTTCGGCTGGCCGCGCGCGGTCCCCTCGCTCGCCTTCTCGCTCCAGTTCGTCGGCGCCGGGGTCGGCGGCATGGCGATGGGGATGCTGCTCGACCGTCTCGGCATGGGCAAACCCGCTTTGGTCGCAGCGGTCATGATCGGCTGCGGGGCGATGCTGATGAGCGAGGTGAGCGCGGCCTGGCACCTCTACTTCATCTACGGGGTGATGTTCGGCTTTCTGGGGACCGGCGCGCTGGCCGCGCCGTCGATGGCCAACATCGCCCGCTGGTATGTCCGCCGCCGCGGCATGGCGGTGGGGATCGTCGCCAGCGGACAGAGCCTGGCGGGCATTCTGTGGCCGCCGATCTTCGGGTACTTCATGCAGTCCTATGGCTGGCGCCAGACCGCGCTCGGCTACGGCGTCTTCGCGCTGGTCACCCTGCTTCCGCTGTGCCTGGTCCTGCGCCGCCGCGCACCGCCGCCGCCGGTCGGGCCGGGCACGCGCGCCACGGCGGCACCGGCCCGCCCGGACCCGGCCCCGCCGATGAGCCCGCGCCGGCTGCAGATCATCCTCTGCGCTGCGATCATCGGCTGCTGCGTGGCCATGGCGCTGCCGCTCGGCCATCTGGTGTCCTATATCACCGATCTCGGCCACCCGATCGACAACGCCGTGGAGATGCTCTCGGTCCTGCTGATGTCGGCCTTCGTCAGCCGTTCGCTCATCGTCGGGCTGCTGGCCGACAATATCGGCGGGCTCGAGGCCCTGCTGGTCTTCTCCGCCACCCAGGCCGCGACGCTCGCCGCCTTCACGCTGTTCGACGGGCTCTACTTCCTTTACGGCATCGCCGTCCTGTTCGGGCTCGGCTATGGCGGGAGCTTTCCGGTCTATGCGGTTGCCATCCGCGAGCACATGCCCTTCCGCGAGGCCGGCGCCCGGACCGGGCTGGTCTTCCTGTTCGGCGCACTGGCCATGGGGTTCGGAAGCTGGATCGGCGGCGTGCTGTTCGACATGACGGGCTCCTACGTCTCGGCGTTCCTCTTGGGCGTTGCCTGCAACATCGTCAACGTGGCGATCGTTGCGGTGCTGATCGTGCGCATGAGGCGCCCGCGCCTGCTGGCGGCGGCGGGCTGAGAGATCCGGCCCGCGCTCAGTCGAAGACCGTCTCGTCGTAATGGTCCGGCGCGACGAAGGCCTCGATCACCGTCGGGCCGGCGGCTTGGAGCGCCTCGGCAAGCGCGGCCCGGAGCGCTTCGGGGGTGTGTACGCCGTGCGCCGGGACGCCGAAGTAGTGCGCCGGCGCGTCGGGTTGGCCGGGGCCGAGAGCGGTGCCGACATGGGCGTATTGGCGCCGCGTCTGCTTGACCTTGATCAGGCCGAGCCAGCCGTCGTCGAGCACCACCACCGGCAGCGCGAGGCCCATGCGTGCGGCCGTCGCCACCTCGCCACAGGTCATCTGGAAGCAGCCGTCGCCGATCAGGCAGACCACCGGCAGTTCCGGCGCGGCGATCTTGGCCGCGATCGCCGCCGGCAGGCCGAAACCCATCGACGACCAGCCGTTGGTGATCAGGAAGGAGCGCGGGCGGTGGGCCGTCCATTGGCCGGCGATCTGGTGGGTGTGCGCGCCGACGTCGAAGGCGAGCACGCCGTGCGGCGGCAGGACGCTGCGCACCGCATCGATCGCCTGGTGCGGGGCGAAGCGCGCAACGCGCGGTCGCAGCGCGGCCTGGAACCCCTCGCGGTGGGCGCGCAGAGCGTCTTCTGTCCAGTCGTTGCGCGCCGGCGCGGCCGCGCACAGCCCGGCGAGCGTGCCGGCGAGATCGCCGACCGCCTGGTGGACGATCCTCACCGTGCCGTCGGTATCGGCCGGTTCGGGATCGGCATGGACGATCGGCACGGCCTCGGCCCAGGCCTCGTACTCGACCTCGATCGGGTCGTAGCCGATGCCGACGATCAGGTCCGCGGTGGCGAGGAAGGCGCGCTGGACCTGGCGCCGGGCGCGCTCGATACAGCCGATGGAAAGGGGATGGTCCTCGGCGATCAGCCCCTTGGCCATGGTCGTGGTGGCGAAGGGCAGCCGGGGGCGTTCGACCAGACGCCGCAGCAGACCGCGCTCGGCGAGCCGCATCGCGGTCGCGCCGATGACCGCGATCGGCCGGCGCGCGGCGGCCAGATGCGCGGCCGCCTCGGCGACCGCCTGCGGCTCGGCGGAAGGTGCGGGCACGCCTGCGCCGATTTCCGGCACGGCCTCGCACGCGGCCATCAGGGCGACATCCTCCGGCAGGTCGAGATGGACCGGGCCCGGCGGTTCGGACAGCGCGATCCGCACCGCCGCAGCGAGGGTCTCGGCGATCCGCCCGGGGCGCAGCGCGAGGCTCGCCTTGGTGATCGGGCCGAACAACGCATGGTGGTCGATCCGCATCTGGATCCGCCGGCCAAGCTGGTCCCGGTCGAGGTTGCAGGTCACCGCGATCATCGGCGAGCGGTCGAGAAAGGCATCGCCCACCCCGGTGGCGAGATTGGTCGCTCCGGGGCCGAGCGTGGCGATCGCAAACCCCGGCCGGCCGGTCATGCGGCCCATCACGTCGGCGGCGAAACCGGCGCTGCCCTCGTGGGCGGTCAGCACGAAAATCATCCCGCCTTCGCGCATCGCCTCGATAAGCGGCAGGACGTTGCCGCTCGGGATGCCGAAGCCGTGGGTGATGCCGGCCGCTTTCAGCGTGGCGACGATCAGATCGGCGTTGTTCATGGGCGGGACCTTGGCCGAGCATGCGCGGTCTGGCAAGCTTGGCCGATCAGAGCGCGCGGGCAGGTGAGATGACGGCTCCGAGGATAAAGACCACGCTGGTCGGCTCCTACCCCTGGCCCGGCTGGCTGCACGCCCATCCGAGCGGCGAGGCGATCGCGGATGCGACGCGCATGCTCATCCACCTCCAGGAGAAGGCCGGCATCGACGTCGTTTGCGAGGGTGAGTTCGCCCGCTACAACCCCGACCACCCGCAGACCAACGGCATGATCGAATACTTCGTCCATCCGATGGGCGGGGTGCGCGCGGCCATGACCTTCGCCGAGATCGTCGCCTTCGAGTCTCAGCCGACGATGGGCTTCCGGAGCCGCCCGGCCGGCGTCGTCGAGGGCGCGGTAACCAGCGGGATGCTCGATCTTGCCGCACCCTGCCGGCGGGCCAGGGCGCTGACTTCCCGGCCGTTCAAGTTCGCGCTGACCGGCCCGCACATGCTGGCCAAGACCCTTGTCGATGCCCATTACGGCGACCGGGTCGCGCTGGCCGAGGCGATCGCCCACGTGCTGGCCGAACAGGTCGCGCGGCTCGATGCCGACGTCATCCAGATCGACG
>CAYFYS010000175.1:0-5183 GCA_964347365.1 uncultured Rhodospirillaceae bacterium
GCGCGTCGAGGACGTCCTGATAGGTCGCCCGGCGCGGCGCGAGGGTCTCGGTCGGGGATGCCGTCATGTCGCGCGCTCCTGTTCCGGGTTGATCGTAGCGCCGGCGCATGCGTCCAGGCGCCTGCCGCCGCCTTGTTCTCCGGCCAGGGCGACGGCGAATGTCCCGGTCATGCCCACAGGTCGCCGAGGTTGAACGTGACCGCGTCGAACGGTCGGACGCTCACCGGCTCGTCGTCCTTCGCGGTCGCGATGAGGAGCCACGCGCCGTCGCGGAGCGCGAACGCCTCCAGCATCTGGTCCGTGGGGTCGATGAGCCAGAGGTGCGCAACGCCCTCGCGCGCGTAGACGGGGCGCTTTTCCTGGAGGTCGAACCGGCGGGTCGAGGGCGAGAGCACCTCGCAGGCCCAGTCCGGCGCGAGGGTGAAGAACGCCGTGTCGGGGTACTCCGGCATGCGCTCCCGGCGCCAGCCCGCGAGGTCCGGGACGAGGATGTCCTCGCCGAGGTGGAGCTCCGGCTCGTCGATGATCCACCATCCGCCCGGGCCGCCGCGTCCGCGGTCGAAGGGTCCACCGATCTCAATGCCGAGTACCGAGCTCGCGCGAGCATGCGGGGCCGCGGGCCGTGGATGGGTGTGGAGCGTGCCGTTGATGATCTCGGCCACCTTGTGCGCGGGCGCGTCGAGGACGTCCTGATAGGTCGCCCGGCGCGGCGCGAGGGTCTCGGTCGGAGATGCCGTCATGTCGCGCGCTCCTGTTCCGGGTTGATCGTAGCGCCCGGACCGGGAAACCACCACCACCTGCCGCCGGCGCACGGTCGTGAAGCGTTGACAGCCCGGCCGCACCCTGAGAGCATTGCTGCGAGGCACGCATATGCGCCGGGGAGCGGGCCATGGCCAAGCTGCGCCACATCGCGCTGTCGGTCTCCGACCTGGAGACTGCCAGGAAGTTCTTCGAAGACGCCTTCGACATGACGATGGTCGGCAAGGCCGGCTCGGGCGTCTACATGTCCGACGGCACGATCAACATCGCGCTGCTTGCGCGCAACGGCCGGCCGCTCGGCTACGAGGGGGCGGAGCCGTTCTACGGCATCGAACATTTCGGCGTCTGGGTCGACGATCTCGATGCGGCCCGCCGCAAGGTCGAGGCGGCCGGCGCGCGCCATGTCATGGGCGAGCCGTCGGGCAACCCCGATACGTTCTACGAGGTGAAGTACCGCGACCCGCTCGGCCAGATCTTCGATCTGACGCAGCATGGCTGGCGGGGCGCGGTCAAGGACGTCGTCCCGGCTGATCCCCCGGACAAGGCCGAGGCCGCGGAGTAGCGGACCGCACGCGCGATGTCCGAACCCGCCCGGCCGCGCTACGACCTCGTCATCGCCGGCGATGAGGTGATCGACCCCGGGCGGGGGACGCGCGGCCCGGCCGAGATCGCGGGGCGCGACGGACGCATCGTCGCCGTGGCGCGGAGTTTGCCGTCGCACACCGCGATGCGGCGAATCGATGCCCGCGGCAGGCTCGTCTGCCCCGGCCTCGTCGACCTCCACGTCCACGTCTACGAATGGGTGACCAATTTCGGCCTCCACCCCGATGCGGCCGGCATCCATTCCGGCGCTACGACGATCGTCGATCAGGGCAGCGCGGGCGCCTGGACGCTGGGCGGCTTCAAGGCCTATGTTGCCGATCCGGCGCTCACCGACGTGCGGTGCTTCGTTTCGGCCAATCTCGCCGGCGCGCTGATGGGCGGGATGGAAGGTGCGGTGCTGCACAACCCCGGCATCACGCGGATCTCCGAGATCGTCCGCGTGGCGCGCGAATACCCGCACCTGGTCCGGGGCATCAAGAGCCACGGCGAATCGGGCGGGCTGTCGCGCTGGGGGCTGGAGGTGCTCGAAATGGCCGTCGCGGCGGGCCGTGCGGCCGAACTGCCGCTCTATGTCCACACCGGGGAGCTGTTCCCGGTCGAAGAGGCGGCCCGACCGGCGCCGGCCGGGGTGCTGGCCGGTCTCGTGCCCGTGCTCGCGCCGGGTGCGACGCTCGCCCACGTCTATTCGACCATGCCAGACGGGATCGCCGGTGGCGGCGATACGATCCCGTCGGCCGTTTTCGAGGCGCTGGAGCGCGGGCTCCATTTCGATCTCGGCCACGGCGTCAATTTCAGCTTCGCGATCGCGCGTCGCATGATGGCCGCCGGCGTGCTGCCCAACACCATCTCCTCGGACGTCCATGGCGATTTCCACGCCTATCACGACGATTCCAGGCTGGACTACAGCCTGTGCGGGGCGATGACCAAACTCGTCGCGCTCGGCATGGCGCTGGACGAGGTGATCGCGCGCACGACGCTCCACCCCGCCCGGATCCTGGGCGAGGAGGATGAGATCGGCACGCTGGCGGTGGGTTCGCGCGCCGACATTACCGTGCTGGAGCGCGCGCGCGGCGCCTGGATGCTGTACGATTCCACGGGGGAGACGATCACGGTCGAAGAGCGTCTGGTGCCCGATCTGGTGGTCCGTGCGGGTCGGCCGATCGTGCCCGACCGCCGGCTTCTGCGCGACGTCTGCGCACCGGGGGCTGCCGGCGCGGCGGCCTGAGGCGCATCGCACAACCAGGGAGCCCGCGTTGTTCGACCCCGACAAGATGATCGCCATCGACATCCACACCCACGCCGAGGAGCCGTGCGGGACGCACACCGATGACGGTTACGACGCCTTCCAGGCCGGGATGTCGGCCTATTTCAAGATGGACTACACCCATCCGCCGACCATTCCGGAGACCGCCGCCTATTTCCGGCAGCGCCGGGTGGGCGCGGTCATCTTCCCCGTCGACAGCGAACGCGAGACGGGGTTTCGTCGTTACGCCAACGAGGAGGTGGCCGCGCTGGCCGCCGAAAACGACGATGTGCTGATCCCTTTTGCAAGCATCGATCCCGCCAAGGGCAGGACCGGCGCGCGCGAGGCGCGCCGTCTGGTCGAGGACTTCGGCATCAGGGGCTTCAAGTTCCACCCCACGATGCAGGGCTTCTACCCCAACGACCGCGCCGCCTATGTCCTTTATGAGGCGATCGCCGAGGCCGGCGTCCCGGCGCTTTTCCACACCGGGCAGACCGGGGTCGGTGCGGGCATGCGCGGCGGCAACGGCATGCGCCTGAAATACTCCAACCCGTTGTGGCTCGACGACGTGGCGGTCGATTTTCCCGACATGCCGATCGTGCTCGCCCACCCCTCCTTCCCGTGGCAGGAAGAGGCGCTGTCGGTGGCCACCCACAAGCCCAACGTCTATATCGACCTGTCCGGCTGGTCGCCGAAATACTTCCCGCCGATCCTGGTCCGCTACGCCAATTCGCTGTTGAAGCACAAGGTGCTCTTCGGCTCGGACTGGCCGGTGATCACGCCCGACCGGTGGCTGGCGGACTTCGACAAGCTCGACATCAAGCCCGACGTCCGGCCCCTGATCCTGAAGGAAAACGCACGGCGCCTGCTGGGCATCTGAGCCGGTTGGTCAGGAGCGCCATGTTCCCGATCCGCTGATCGACGGGGGGCGGGCGGTCACGCGGAGTCATCCCGGAAATGGCCCACGATTTGCAAGAGCGCCCGGACGATTTCTTCGGCGGCCGTTTGGTCGACATCGCGTTTTGCGAGTTGTCCGGTCAGTCGTCGGAGGATCTCTTCCGTGTCCTTCGATTCGGAATGGAGTTGGAAAAACCTGAGCCAGTGAACGGCCGGGATGCCGGCAACGGGTGTCTGTTTGGCGGCGGCGATGTACGAATCCATAAGCGTGCCGATCCGCGCAATCCGGCCGAAATTGGCGCCTCTATCCCGGACGGGGATATCCGAAACCTTGGCGCCCGGGGCGGCGTAGTGGTCCGGCAGCGGATCGGGACAAATGATGCGGCGCATGTCCGTTGGGTCTTTGGTGTTCCTTTCGTGCACCCACCACCAGTTGCGATAGTCCGCAACATAACGGGCTTGCTCGATATAGGGCCGGTGGATCACGGGCTTGCCGGAAAGGATATTCTTCAGGTGCCAGGGGACGACCACGAGCAGATCCTGAGGGGCGCAGGCCGATGGGGTTACCGTATATCTGAAGCTGGGTTCGCCTTCTTTGGAGAGGAGATACCAGCCCTTGAGTTCGATGCCGAGGACGGTGGTCGATCGGTTGTCGCCGCTCCGCGAAGTCAGGCGAACATCGGGGAAGGTCTGAGCGGTGCGAATGAAGTAGTGACGAGACCAGCGACTGCCGGGACCCCAGATATGCCGCAGCCGGTTGAGGCAGTTGACGACTTGGAGTTCGATTGTGCTGGCAAGGATGGTGTTGAGACCGAAAAGGTCGGTCGCGTCGATTCCCTCGATATGAGTATTCGAATCGAAATGGGCCGGCAGGGCCGCCAGAGCGGACTGCAAGTTGGATACCATCTCCGAAAGACCGGAACCGGTGGGTATCTCGGTTCGTTCCGGCGGGTGCGCGGACGTTTTCAAGGCCTCATTCGATGTCGGGCAGAGATTCGCCGGACCGGATGCGTTCGAGGCGGAGCGTTGCCATCTCGGCGAAATGAGAGTCCGGTTCCGCAGCGAAGGCGTGTCTGCCCATTTCCGCAGCGGCAACGGATGCGGTGCAGAGACCGCCGAAGGGCTCCCAGATCGTATCTCCCGGATTGGATGCCGCGCGGATGATGCGGCGCATGAAATCCAGCGGCTTCTGGTTGAGGTGGGCCGCGGCGTTTTTGCCGGGATTGTAGACGCGGGGCGCCGCGCGGCGTCCGTTGCTGCGATAGCGTTCGGAACCGTTGAGTGGTGGATGGGACCACACGTTGGTGAGGCCGTGTTCGTGGTGCCACGGATGGCGAAGCGCGGCCCATCCGGCTGAGGTGACCGGTGTCTCGCCATCCAGCGAATAATATGGTCGTCCTTTGGGATCTCCGTGCCGGTTTGCGTAGGCGGCGAGAAGCTCGACCATTTCGGGCGGCGGGAAGTACCAGAGCCAATCCTGAGTAAGATATTTGCGTGTGGCGGCATTGCGCACGCCGCACGCCGCGTTTGCCTGATGGAGAGGCATGCCGGTCCGCAGCCACTCGGAGCGAAGCCAGACGCGCGCGGAGACCAAGCCGTCCTCTGTCGGGAATTCGAGCCGGCGACGGTAAAAGACGCAAACCTCGGTCACCGTCGGCAGCCGGCGGATGGTATCGCCGTT
>CAYFYS010000176.1:0-5181 GCA_964347365.1 uncultured Rhodospirillaceae bacterium
GGACGTGCTCGATCCCGCGCTGCTGCGGCCGGGCCGCTTCGATCGCCAGGTGGTGGTGCCCAACCCCGACGTCCTGGAGCGCGAGCAGATCCTCAAGGTGCATATGCGCAAGGTGCCGCTGGCACCCGACGTCGATGCGCGGGTCATCGCGCGCGGCACGCCGGGTTTTTCCGGCGCCGATCTCGCCAACCTGGTCAACGAGGCGGCGCTGCTGGCCGCCCGCAAGAACAAGCGCCTGGTGACGATGGCCGAGTTCGAGGACGCCAAGGACAAAGTCCTGATGGGTTCCGAACGCCGCTCGATGGTGATGTCGGAGGACGAGAAGCGGCTGACCGCCTATCACGAGGCGGGCCATGCGCTGGTTGCGCTCAACGTGCCCAAGCACGACCCGCTGCACAAGGTGACCATCATCCCGCGCGGTCGCGCGATGGGGGTGACGATGTCGCTGCCCGAGGCGGACAAGTACAGCCATTCCAAGATCGAGCTTGAGTCGCGCCTGGCGATGGTCTTCGGCGGGCGGGTGGCCGAGGAGTTGGTGTTCGGGCCCGAGAACGTCACCACCGGGGCGGGCGACGACATCCGCAAGGCGACCGAATGGGCGCGCCGGATGGTCACCGAGTTCGGCTTCAGCGAGAAGCTCGGCCCCTTGCGCTATTCCGAGAACGAGGAGGAGGTTTTTCTCGGGCACTCGGTCACCCAGCGCAAGAACGTCTCCGATGCGACGGCGCGGATCATCGACGAGGAGATCCGCCGGCTGATCGATACCGCGGAGAACCGCGCGCGCGAGATCCTGAGCGCCAACCGCGCGGGGCTCGACATGGTCGCCGAGGCCCTGCTGGAGTACGAAATGCTCACGGGCAAGGAAATCGAGGCGATTCTACGCGGCGAGCAGATCTTTCGGCCTTCCGATCAAGAGGGCGGCGCCGACACTGGGCGGCGGTCCAGCGTACCGTCCTCTGGCGGCGTGGCGAGCAAGGACCGGGGCGGCGAGCCTACCGGTGGTATGGAGCCTGAACCGCAACCGGGTTCGTGAACGCCCGCGCGCCCGCACCGGCGACGTTCTCCGTTGGATGGAGCCCCGGGTTGCCCCGGGGCTTTGCCTTTGACGGACCGCCGCGGAACGGGCTTGCGCTGCAGCCGACGGGGTTTCTGACCGGAGAGGCCGCCGCTGCGGCGATCTCCGCCGGGACGGCGCGGCCGGTGGCCGGCGGGCCGGTGGCGTTCTCGGCCTGCGTGGTCATGCTCGCCAATGCGCGCCGGCTGGTGCGCACCGCAGCGAGCCTCGCCGACATCGCGGTCTGGATAGGCCGCGAGACCGCCGCGCTCGAAGGGGCGGTTACCGACTGCATCGAGCGCATAAGCGTCAAGCGACCCGACTTCGCCGGGCTCACCCTGGACCGCGCGCGCCTGATCGGGGTGATCAACGTTACCCCGGACAGCTTCTCCGACGGCGGCGACAGGCTGGATGCGCAGGGGGCGATCGAAGACGGGCTTGCGATGGCCGAAGCCGGGGCGGATCTGATCGATGTCGGCGGCGAATCGACCCGCCCGGGCGCGGCTGGCTCGGTGTCGGTGGACCGGGAATGCGCGCGCATCCTGCCGGTGGTTCAGGCGCTTGCCGAGCGCGGTGTGAAGGTTTCGGTCGACACCCGCCGGGCGGCGGTCATGGGCGCGGCGCTGCGGGCAGGGGCGGTGGTCGTCAACGACGTCAGCGCCCTCGGCGAGGATCCGCTGGCGCCGGCGCTGGTCGCAGCGGCCGGCACGCCGGTCATCCTGATGCACAAGCAGGGCCGACCGATGACCATGCAGGACGCTCCGTCTTACGCCGATGCGCCCTATGAGATCTTCCGTTTTCTCGATGACCGGGTTGCGGCCCTGCGCAGCCTCGGCCATCCGGTGGGCGCGGCGGCGGTCGATCCCGGGATCGGCTTCGGCAAGGACGATCGCCACAACGGCGCCGTGCTCGCTGCGATCGGGCTGCTGCACGCCACCGGCTGTCCGGTGGTGCTCGGCGCCTCTCGCAAGAGCTTCATCGGCCGCATGTCGCGCGGCGAGGCGCCCAAGGCGCGGCTGCCGGGCTCGATCGCTGCCCTGGTCGCGGCCGCGCTCCAGGGCGTTCAGCTCTTCCGCGTCCATGACGTGGGTGAGGCCCGCCAGGCGCTCACGGTTGTTGCGAGGCTCGGCGGGGCGGGCGTATTCTGACGTCTCACAAGGCCCGGGTGTCCCCTATGTCGGGCCGCCGCGGTCGCCGCGCCTGGGAACGAGGTCATCCAACAAGCCGATCGCTCATGAGACGTCAACTCTTCGGTACCGACGGCATCAGGGGTGTGGCGAATCTCGAGCCGATGACCGCCGAGACGGCGCTTCGCGTCGGTATGGCCGCGAGCGGGGTCTTCACCCGCGGCGGTCATCGCCACCGGGTCGTCATCGGCAAGGATACGAGGCTGTCCGGCTACATGCTGGAGCCGGCGATGGCGTCCGGCTTTCTCGCCATGGGCATGGACGTGACCATGATCGGGCCGATGCCGACGCCTGCTGTGGCGATGTTGACCCGCAGCCTGCGTGCCGATATCGGGGTGATGATCTCGGCCTCTCACAACGCCTTCGAGGACAACGGCATCAAGTTGTTTGGTCCCGATGGCTATAAGCTGTCGGCCGCGGTCGAGGCCGAGATCGAAGCGCTCGTGGGCACCGATCTCGGCGACCGCTACGCCCGTCCCGGTGATCTCGGCCGGGCGCAGCGGCTCGACGACGCCGAGGGTCGCTATATCGAGTTCGTCAAGAACACCTTTCCGCGGGGGCTGCGGCTCGACGGTCTGCGCGTGGTGGTCGATTGCGCCAACGGTGCCGGATACAAGGTCGCGCCGACGGCCCTGTGGGAGCTCGGCGCGGAGATCATTCCGATCGGCGTGGAGCCCGATGGCTTCAACATCAACAAGGGCTGCGGCAGTACGGATACGTCTGCGATGCAGGATACGGTGTGCGCACGCGGCGCTGACATCGGCATCGCGCTCGACGGCGATGCCGACAGGGTCCTGGTCGCCGACGAGACGGGCGCCTTGCTGGACGGCGACCAGCTCATGGCGATGATCGTACGCTCTTGGCAGCGCTCCGGCCGACTGCGGGGCGGCGGGGTCGTCGCCACGGTGATGTCCAATCTCGGGCTGGAGCACTTCCTGCGGGAACGCGGGCTCAACATCGAACGCACCAGCGTCGGCGACCGCTACGTGGTGGAGCATATGCGCGGGCGCGGCTTCAACGTCGGCGGAGAACAGTCCGGCCATATCATTCTCGGCGACTACGCGACCACCGGCGACGGGCTGATCGCCGCGCTGGAAGTCCTGGCGGTCATCGTCCGGTCCGGCAAGCCGGCGAGCGAGATCTGCAGGGTGTTCACGCCGTTACCGCAGCTCATGCACAGCGTGCGCTTCGCCGGGAGGTCCCCGTTGGAAGAGGAATCGGTGCAGCGTGCGGTGCGCGAGGGCGAAACCAAGCTGGGCGAGCACGGCCGGCTGTTGATCCGCAAATCCGGCACCGAGCCGTTGATCCGGGTCATGGCGGAGGGGCGCGATGAGGCGCTGATCGCCGAGGTGGTCGGCAACATCGTCCACGCCGTCGAGCGGGCGGCCGCGTAAGACCGCCATGGCCGCGCGTGTCCTGATCGTCGCCGGCTCCGATTCGGGCGGCGGCGCCGGCATCCAGGCCGACATCAAGACCGTCACCGCGCTCAACGGATACGCCGCGACCGCCGTCACCGCGCTGACTGCCCAGGACACCACCGGGGTCCATGGTGTGCTGCCGGTCGATCCCGCGTTCATCCAGCAACAGATGCGCACGGTGATCGGCGATATCGGCATGGACTGCATCAAGACCGGCATGCTGCACAGCCCCGAGACGATCGAGGCGGTGGCCGAAATCCTGGAAGGGATCCGCAGCGTCCCCGTGGTGGTCGATCCGGTAATGGTGGCAAAGGGCGGCGCACCGCTGCTGCAAAGCGATGCGGTGGCGACGCTGAAGGCTCGCCTGCTGCCCATCGCCGCGGTGCTCACGCCCAACGTCCCGGAGGCCGAGGCGCTCACCGGATTGGCGATCGCCGACCTCGATTCCATGCGCCGGGCAGCCGAGGTGCTGCTGCGCGCGGGCTGCGAGGCGGTCTATCTCAAGGGCGGGCCCCTGCCGGGCCGCCAGCTCCCCGAGCTGGTCGTCACGGCGGCATTCTCCCGGGTCCTGACCGGTGCGCGCATCCAGACCGCCCACACCCACGGCACCGGCTGCACCCTCGCCTCGGCGATCGCTACCGGCATCGCCCAGGGCCTCGACCTCGCGCGCGCGGCGGATCGCGCCAGGGCCTATGTCCACAAGGCGATCGCCGATGCGCCCGGTATCGGGGTGGGGCACGGGCCGGTCTGGCACGGCCACACCGTTGCGCCTTTCGATTGATCAGCGGCGCTTGGGCTCCGGTCCCGGGCCGTGGACGGCGAGCCGTTCCAGCACCTTGTCCCGCTCGCTGTCGTTGATGATGCCGAGCATCACCTTGCGGTAGCCTTCCACCGCCTCGGCGCCGGCGTCGCGGTAGGCGCGGGCGAAGCGCGCGCGCTGGCTTTCGGACAGCCGGCGTTCCAGTGCGACGCCCTGCGGCGCCAGCTCCAGAAGCCGCTGGCGACGGTCCCGCGTTCCGGGGCGGGCGAGGATGAACCCCTCGCGGATGAGCTGCCCCAGCACGCGCGACAAGCTCTGTTTGGTGATCTTGAGGATGTCCAGGAGATCGGAGACCGTAATCCCGGGATTGCGGCCGACGAAATGGATTACCCTGTGGTGGGCGCGGCCGTACCCGTAGTCGCTCAGGATCGCATCCGGCTCCGAGATGAAGTCGCGATAGCCGTAAAACAGCAGCTCCATGCCCTGGCGCAGGTCCTCCTCACGCAGATAGAGCGGGTTGAAGCCCGATTTTACGTCAGCCATGTTGACTTATATGCCCTATCAATGTTACCCAGGGCAAGAGTAAGGCGAAATTTTATGCTTCGAGGCGGTGCTTCCGGCAGCGGCATCGCGCGGGGCAGCGCCGGGCGGACGCCGGGAAGGCGAGCATGCTGAACTTCGACGATCAGGACGGAAAGATCTGGCTGGACGGGGCGTTGTGCGATTGGCGCGACTGCGGGCTGCATGTGCTGAGCCACGGGC
>CAYFYS010000177.1:0-5139 GCA_964347365.1 uncultured Rhodospirillaceae bacterium
ACCTGACCCTGGCCGTGCTGGGCGTGCTCAAGACCGGGGCGAGCCTCACCCCCGTCAACCCGCTGCTGAGAGACGACGAGCGGAGGCGGATCCTCACCGACCTCGCGCCGGCCCGGGTGATCCGGTCCATCGGCATGGAGGAGGCCGATTTCCCCGCCCGCGCGGTCGATGCGCGGGACTGCGCGTTCGTCCTCTACACCTCCGGCAGTACGGGAACGCCCAAGGGCGTGCGGTTGTCGCACGGTGCGAGCGCGTTCGCACTCGCCTCCTGGCGTGGCCCGGTGATGGACCTGTCGTGCGAGGACGTCTGCCTGTCGGCGCTGCCGCTCGCCCATTCGCTGGGGATCTTCGGCGCGGTGATCGCGCCGCTGCTCGCCGGCGGATCGGTGATCTTCCTGCCCCGGTTCACCCCCGAGGACGCGCTGAGCGCGATTGCCAGCCACCGGGTGACGGTCTTTCCCGGCGTGGCGACCATGTTTCGCCGCATCCTGGACTCGCCCGCGCTGGCGGCGGCCGATCTCACAAGCCTGCGCTATGCGCTGTCCGGCGCCGCACCGTGCCCGTGGGCGCTGGCCGAGGACTGGCGGGCCGCGACCGGTGTGCGGATCGTGCGCGGATACGGCATGACGGAGCTGTTCCGGCCGATCTCCCACCGGGCGGCCGATCCGGCGGACCGGCCGGACTCGATCGGCCGCGCGGTGCCCGGCGTCGCGCTGCGCGTGGTCGACGAGGCAGACGTGCCGCTGGCCGCGGGCGAGACGGGCGAGCTGTGGATCAACAGCCCGGCACGCATGGACGGCTATCTGGACCGGCCTGCCGAGACGGCCGAGGTGTTGGCGGACGGATGGTTCAAGACCGGCGATCTGGCGTCCATCTCGGAGGACGGTCACGTGCGTATCCACGGACGCAAGAAGGACATCATCGTGCGCGGCGGCTATACGGTTGCCGCCGGTGAGGTCGAGGCGATGCTGCTGCGCCATCCGGCGATCACCGATGCGGCGGTCATCGGCGTGGCCGACGCCGAGTTGGGCGAGGAGATCGCCGCCTTTGTGACCGTCAAGCCGGACACCGATTCCAGCGCCGAGGAGATCATCGCCTTCTGCCGCCAGCACATGGCCGGCTACAAGTGCCCGCGCCATGTCCGCTTCATCGCCGACCTCCCCAGAGGTCCGGCGGGCAAGGTGATCAAGGCCGGACTGCGGCTCTGAGCGCGGCGCGGATCCGGCGCGGGGTCAACGGGGTTTCGTTGAACTGCACCCCTTGCGCACGGAACGCATCGGCCAGCGCGTTCGCGATCGCCGCCGGCGGGGCGATCGCGCCGCCCTCGCCCATGCCCTTCATGCCGAACCGGGTCGCGGTCGCCGGCGTAACCATGTGGCCGATCTTGATGTCGGGGATCTCCGCCGCGCCGGGCAGCAGGTAGTCGGCCAGCGTCGTCGCCATCGGCTGGCCGTCGGCATCGAAGATCACCTCCTCGTAAAGCGCGGTGCCGATGCCCTGCACAGTGCCGCCCAGGATCTGGCCGTCGACGATCATCGGGTTGACGACGGTGCCGCAGTCCTCGACCACCGCGTAGTCGAGGATCTCGACCGCGCCGGTCGCCGGGTCGACGGCGCCCACCGCGGCATGGGTCGCATACGAAAACACGCCCGTGGTCTCCGTCGGCTCATAGGTCGCCGT
The DNA here is from genome assembly GCA_964347365.1 of uncultured Rhodospirillaceae bacterium. Lineage (GTDB taxonomy): Bacteria > Pseudomonadota > Alphaproteobacteria > MPNO01 > MPNO01 > CAYFYS01. Next base: position 1,681 of record CAYFYS010000177.1, read on the forward strand.
CACGTCGAGCACCGGATCGACCCCCTCGGGAAGCTGCTCCTGGCGCAGATGGGCGATGCGGCCGATCTCGGCCAGCGTCATCGAACCCGACGGCCCGTGCGCGACGCCGGCCTCAAAGCGCACCGAAGTCGGGGCGCATTGCAGATGGTGGGCGGCGATCCGCGCCAATTTGTCGCGCAGCGCGATGCAGGCGTTGGAGACCGCGCCGCCACCCATCACGATCGAGCGCGAGGCGAAGGTGCCCATGCCGAAGGGTGAGACCGCGGTGTCGCCGAAGCGCACCGAGACATCGTCGGGGTCGATGCCGACCTCCTCGTTGGCAATCTGGGCAAGGGTGGTCTCCATCCCCTGGCCGTGGCTGTGTATGGCGACCAGCAGGTGCAGCGTGCCGTCGGAATGCATCCGCGCGGTCGCGGTCTCGTATCCGGCGACGATCGGGGTGCGCCGCTTGACCCATTCCTCGGCACCGTGGGCGGATTGTTCGGTGAAGCTGCCCAGCCCGACCCCGAGCAACCGGCCGTCGGGAAGCGGCGCCGCCTGCCGTTCCCGGATCCGGTCCAGGTCGATCAGGGCGGCGGCGCGGCGCACCGATTCGGGATAATCGCCGTTGTCGAACATCATGTCGCCGACGGTGCGGTAAGGCATCGCCTCGGGCGGCACCATGTTGTCGATCCGCACCGCCATCGGGTCGCGACCGACGGCGCGCGCGACCTCGTCTATGGTTCGCTCGATCGCGAAACAGGCGCCCGGTCGGGCGACCCCGCGATAGACCCCCAGCGGCGCCTTGTTGGTGGCGACCGTCCAGGTCTGCGCGCGGAAATGCTCGATCCGGTAGGGGCCGGTCAGGTTGCGCGCGGCCATCCCGGTCTCCATGAACGGTCCGGTATGCCACAGGGCGTAGGCACCGCCGTCGATGGTGATCTCGGCGTCGATTCCCGCGATGCGCCCGCGCGCATCGGCGTAGGCGGTGATGCGGTAGACGTGCTCGCGCACCTGGCAGGCCGCCCGCAGATGTTCGCCCACGTCTTCGACCCAGCGGATGGGACCGCCGGTCCGCAATGCGATCGCACAAACCGTGATGTCCTCGGGCATCAGCCGGGCCTTGCCGCCGAACCCGCCGCCGACATCGGGCGAGATCACGCGGAGTTGGCGGATCTGAAGGCCGAGCGCCTGGGCGAGTCCGAGTCGCAGGAGGTGGGGGATCTGCGAGGACACATAGACCACGAGCTCGTCGGCGCGCGCATCCCAGTACGCAAGCACCGCCCGGCCTTCCATCGGCACCGTCGACTGCCGGTTCATGCGATAGCAACGGGTCAGGACCACCGGCATCCCGCGCACCGATTCGATATCGCCACCGCCGAACGACGCAGCGACGTAGACGTTGTCGCCCCAGGCCTCGTGGACCAGGGCCGGCGGATCGCAGCGCGCGACCAGCGGCTCGACCACCGCCGGCAACGCTTCCAGATCGGCAACCACGCGCCCGGCGAGGTCCTCGGCCGCTGCCCGCGTATCGCCCAGACAGGCGGCCATCGGCTCACCGACAAACCGCACCTTGTCGCGCGCCAACGCCCAGTGATCGGACGCCTTAAAACCGGCGACGTCCGGCACCACGCGAACTGGCTTGATCTGCGGCAGGTCCTCGGCCAGGAAAACGCGCGCGCCACCGTCTTCGGGCCGGGCGATCCCGCGCACCTGCGCGTGGCCGACCGGGCTGCGGAGGAAGGCGATCTCCCGGGTGCCGGGAATCTGGACGTCGGCGACGTAGCGGCCGCGGCCGTGCAGGAAGCGTCCGTCCTCCTTACGCGGCAGGCGCGCGCCGATCCCCTTTGCGCCGTGTGCGGTACCGATCATCGCCCTGCCCTCCCCACGTCGCCTCGCCACCTTGTGATGTATCGAGAACATTCTGATTTGACCGGTATATGTACCAGATGAAGTGACCACTTCGGCTGTCGTAGTTGGGCCTGTGGGGAAGTGGTCAGGCGCTGCGCGACTGTCCACTTGTCCACACAATGTTTCACGTGAAACATTGGACAGCCGCGCTCTGGTACGCGTACCGCCGGCGCGGCAGCTTGTCCGCGGGATGTTTCACGTGAAACATTGGACAGGCCTCCGGCCGGTCGCGCCGAAGCGGCTCACGCAGCCTGCCGGTTCGGGGCCTCGCCGGGCGCTCCGTCAGCCCCTGTGCTTGCTCCGTCCGAGGCATCCAAACCCGCCATGGCCTGGATGGCTTCCAAGATCGGACAGATCATCTGGTACATCGACCGGACATATCGCGTGTTACCGACACCCGCCAGCTTGTGATGTAGACATAACCCGCACCACAGGCCAAGCTTCCGGAATCCGCAAGACGCCGGACCGGATCCCGTCGGTGGATGAGGAGTCGAGCATGAACGCGAGCACGGTGGTCAAGATCGACGACGTTGCGGTCGTCCAGCGCGGCGGCGGGGTTGCGACCCGACCGTTGATCACCGGCGCCAACGCGCCGGGGAGCCCGATCACCACCGGGATCACCTGCTTCCCCAAGGGCGAGGGGGCGCGGATGCACACCCACAACTGCGACGAGCAGGTCACGGTTCTGAGCGGCCAAGGGCTCGCCGAGATCGACGGCAAGATGACCGCCGTGGGGGTGCACGACACCACCTACATCGTGGCCGGAGCTCCGCACCGCTTCGAGAACACCGGCGCGGAGCCGCTGACCATCCTGTGGATCTACACCAGAGAGGACGTCACCCGCACCTTCGCCGATACCGGCGAGACCGTGCCCCACCTTTCGAGCGGGGACCTCCTGAGCCGCTGAGACTCCGGCGTCCGGCGACGGCGCCCGGCTGCGGCCGTTTCCATTCCCGTTGCCGCGACGCCTGGTAATTCACACCACGGCCCCGCCCTTGCGGTTTCGCCACGATATGGCACCGTGCGACCCTTGCCGAGCGATGCGGGGCTGTCATGGACGACGACCACGCGGGGGCGCGCGCAGCGACGCTCCACAATTTGGGGGTCGGTCTGGCCCGGATCGGCGATCCGGTCTCCGCGCTCGCGCGTTTCGACGCCGCGATCGCTCTGCGCCCGGACTACATCCATGCCCATGTCAACCGCGGCGGCGCACTGCACGATCTCGGCCGCGACGCCGAGGCGGCCGAGGCCTACCGCACCGCGCTCGCGCTCGATCCCGGGCTTTACGAGGCTCACCTGCGCCGCGGCCTTATTCTGCTCGCGCTTGGACGGTGCGCGGAAGCGCTGGCCCATTTCGGCCGCACCCACGTTCTGCGCCGCGACCCGGCGGTCATGGGCGCCGATCATCCCTCCTTCGCGCGGACATCCCGCCTGAAGCTCGTCCACGACGCCGCCCAGCTTCGCTATCTGGAGGCGCGCGGCATCAACACCGGGCTCGCCGGGCTCTATGAGGCGGCGGTCCGCGACATCGCCTGGCCCGGGGATCAGGCCACACCCCTACACATACCC
>CAYFYS010000178.1:0-5116 GCA_964347365.1 uncultured Rhodospirillaceae bacterium
AAGGATCGCCGCCGAGGTTTTGTGGTCCGGATCACCGGCGATCACGAAGGGGATCAACGCCGCCCGCCCGGCTGCCTTCAGGGCCGAGAAACGCTGGGCGATGCGCGCCGCGCCGGCGGTCACAAAGACACTCCCAGCGCTTCGGCGACGGCAAAGACATCCTTGTCGCCGCGCCCGCACATGTTCATGACCAGCAGGTGATCGGCAGGCAGGCGGGGCGCGATCCGCATCACGTGGGCGAGTGCGTGGGACGGCTCCAGGGCGGGCAGGATCCCCTCCAGACGGCTGCAGAGCTGGAAGGCTTCCAACGCTTCGGCATCGCTTACCGAGACGTAGTCGACCCGTCCGAGATCGTGCAGCCAGGCATGCTCCGGCCCGACGCCGGGATAGTCGAGCCCGGCGGAGATCGAATGCGCCTCTTGGATCTGGCCGTCGTCGTCCTGCAGCAGATAGGTCCGGTTGCCATGCAGGACGCCCGGCCGGCCGGCGGCGAGCGAGGCGGCGTGCCGGCCGGAATCCAGGCCGAGACCCGCGGCCTCGACCGCCTCGATCCGGATGCCCGGCTCGTCCAGGAAGGGATGAAACAGGCCCATCGCGTTCGATCCGCCACCGATGCACGCAACCAGGGTGTCGGGCAGCCGCCCTTCGGCGGCGATGATCTGTTCGCGCGTCTCCCTGCCGATCACCGACTGGAAGTCGCGCACCATCTCGGGATAGGGGTGCGGACCGGCAACGGTGCCGATCACGTAGAACGTGTTTTCGACATTGGCCACCCAGTCGCGCAGGGTCTCGTTCATCGCGTCCTTGAGCGTGCGGCTGCCCGAGGCGACCGGCACGACCTCGGCGCCCAGAAGCTTCATGCGGAAGACATTGGGCGCCTGGCGGGCGATGGCGGTCTCGCCCATATAGACCGTGCAGGGTAGGTCGAACAGCGCGCAGACGGTCGCCGTCGCCACCCCGTGCTGGCCGGCGCCGGTCTCGGCGATGATCCGCGTCTTGCCCATGCGGCGGGCGAGCAGCACCTGGCCCAAGGTGTTGTTGATCTTGTGCGCGCCGGTGTGGTTGAGCTCGTCGCGCTTGAAATAGATCTTCGCTCCGCCCAGATGTTCGCTCAGCCGCCTCGCATGGTAGAGCGGGCTCGGCCGGCCGACATAGTGCGCGAGGTAGTCGCCGAGTTCCGCAGCGAAGCCCCGGTCCGCCTGGGCGGCGCGGTAGGCGCGCTCGACCTCCAGGATCAGCGGCATCAAGGTCTCGGCGACGTAGCGGCCGCCGAACGGTCCGAAATGGCCCTCGGCGTCCGGTCCGTCACGGTAGGTATTGCGGCTGCCCATCGGCCGATCCGTCCCGCCCGGGATCAAAGCGCCGCCACCGCGGCGAGAAAGGCCGCAACCCTGGCGGGGTCCTTCACACCGGGCGCAGCCTCCACGCCGGAAGATACATCAACCGCGGCTGCGCCGGTCGTGCGTACCGCCTCGGCGACGTTCTCCGGGGTCAGCCCGCCGGACAGCATCCACGGCAAAGGCCAGTCCCGCCCGTCAAGAATGCGCCAGTCGAAGCGCAACGCGTTGCCGCCGGGCATGAAATCGCCCGAAGCCGGCGCCTTGGCGTCGAACAGCAGCCTGTCGGCGATCCTGGCATAGTCCCCGGCGAGCGCCAGATCGGCGGCCGCGGAGACCTTGATCGCCTTCATCACCGGGCGTGCGGTGCGTCGCTTGATCTCGGCCACCCGCGCGGGGCTCTCGCTGCCGTGCAGTTGCAGGAGGTCGAGCCGGACGGTTTCCAGCATCGTGTCCAGCGCATCGTTCGAGGGATCGACGAACAGGCCGACGACGGTCGTCTCCGGCGGTACGGCGGCGGCCAGGCGCGCGGCCTCCCCGGCGCTGACATTGCGCGGGGACCTGGGAAAGAACACCAGCCCAATCGCCGCCGCGCCGTGCGCGACCGCCGCGTGCAGCACCTCGGGCTGGCGCACGCCGCAGATCTTCGCGCGCACGGCCATCAGTCCACCGCCGTGCGCGCGCCGTCGCCGTCTTCGGCGGAGATGCGACCCACCGGTCAGGCTCGCCGGGCCGGCGGGCGCGGGCCGAGCCGGGGGACCAGGGTCCTCGACGGCGCGGCGGCAGCCTCGGCCGCGGCCGCTCCTTCCTGCGCGTTCGACAGCTCGCGGGCAAGCGCGCTTGCCCGGCGCTGGCCCGCCCGGGCCTTGCGGCGCCATCTTCCGTCGGACAGCCACTGCGCCGAGCCGCCGATCAGGATGCCGATCACCAGTGCGCCCAGCACCGCCAGATAGAGCGGCAGATCGACCGCGAACGGGAACGGCCACAATTCGAGCACGACCGGTTGCCGGTTCGCCACGGCGAAGACCACGACGATCGCTGCAACCGGGATGAAGACAATCCTGGAAAGAACCCTCATCGACGGCCCCGCGCGCATCGGGCGCCCCGAGGCGGCCGGTTCAGGGCGCCGCGTTCAGCCGGTCGCGCAGGTCCCTGCCGGCCTTGAAGAAGGGAACATGCTTCTGCGCGACCGCGACCGATTCGCCGGTCCGCGGGTTGCGACCGATGCGGGCGGCGCGGGCCTTGACCGAAAACGCTCCGAAGCCACGCAGCTCGACCCTGTCGCCGCGCGAGAGCGCACCCGAAATCTCCTCGAAGATGGTCGAGACGATACGTTCCGCATCGCGCTGGAGCAGATGGGGGTTGCGCTCCGCCAGACGCTGGATCAGCTCGGACTTGGTCATCGTCGGTCCGCACCCCGTCCCGCGCCGCTGCCGTACCCCAGGGCCGTCCCGGGGCGACTTCAACGCCGCCAAGGATGCCAGACCGATACGAGACCGTCAAGAGTAAGCCTTTCAGAGAAAACCGTTTTTCCGCCCAGCGCCGCAGCGCGCCAGAGCATTTCGGCAAACCCTTTCCGGTCCCGGACATCGCGCACGGGAAGATCTGCCGCGAGCCCCATGGTCTGTTCCAGCCAAGTCAGGGCCTCGTCCTCGCCGCCGATCGCATCGATGAGGTTGGCCTCCAGCGCGCGACGGCCGGAATAGATCCGCCCCTCGCCGATGCGCACGAGCGCCTCCTCGCCGAGCTTGCGCCGCCCGGCCACCATGGCAAGGAACATCTCGTGCGTGTCGGTGATCGTCTCACGCAGCGCGGTGCGGACCGGCCCGGTCATCGGCTCGAACGGCGAAGGCGCGGCCTTGAGCGGGCCGCTCTTGATGGCCTCGGCCGAGATCCCGAGCTTGTCCAGCAGGCCGCTGAACTCCGTGGTCTGCATGATCACGCCGACGGAGCCGGTGATCGTCGCCTCGCGGGCGTAAACCCGATCGGCGGCGATCGCGGCCATGTACGCCGCCGAGGTCGCAAGCTCCCCCATGATCGCGACCACGGGCTTGGACTCCGCCACCGTGCGGAGTGCGCGATGGAGCGCCTCGCCGCCGACCACCGATCCGCCGGGGCTGTCGATATGGACGATCAGCGCCTCCGCATCGCCGTCTTCGGCGATCCGGGCAAGGGTCTGACGGCGCGGCGCGGCATCGACGATAACCCCGTCCACGGCATAGCGCGCGATATAGGCGTCGTCGGAAAACCCGTCGAAGCGGCCAAACGCGAGCACGGCCGCACATGCCAGGGCCACGATTGCCAGCGTCCGCCAGCATGACAGGCGCGCAACGAGCCGGCGCCGGTCGAGGAGAAAATCACCCTCAATAAACATGACCGGCCCGCCCGAGGACCATCAGGCGGCCCGCCGTGCAAGCTCAGGGCTGTGCCGGGTCGTCGCCCCCCCCGGCTCCGGTCCCTGCCTGCGGCGCCGCATCCGGTTCCGTTATCGACCCGGAGGCGGCCTGTGCGGCCTGCCGTTCGGCGGCCGCCCTTTCCCGATTGGCCCGGTTGATGGCCGCGCCGAGAATGTCGCCCAGGCTCGCGCCGGACTCCGAGGAGCCGTATTCGGCCATCGCCTGTTTTTCCTCGGCCATTTCCTGGGCCTTGATCGACAGCGTCAGTCTGCGGTCGCGGCGGTCGATGTTGGTGACCCGGGCATCGATCCGGTCGCCGGGCGCGAACCGCTCCGGGCGCTGATCGGCCCGGTCGCGCGACAGCTCTGCGCGACGGATGAAGCCCGGCAGTCCACCGGCGGCGGTGACCTCCAACCCGCCGTCGGTGACCTGGCCCACCGTGCAGGTGATGACGTCGCCGCGCTTGATTTCGCCCCGGGCCGCTTCGAAGGGATCGTTCTCGAGATGCTTGATGCCGAGCGAGATCCGCTCCTTCTCCGGATCGACGTCGAGCACCTTGGCCTTGACCACCGCGCCCTTCTTGAAGTCGGCCACCGCCTCCTCGCCCGGGCGCTGCCAGTCGATGTCCGACAGGTGCACCATGCCGTCGATGTCTCCATCGAGACCGACGAACAGGCCGAACTCGGTGACGTTCTTCACCTCGCCCTCGATGATCGTGCCCACCGGGTGGCGTTCGAGGAACCGCTCCCACGGGTTTTCGCGGCACTGCTTGAGCCCGAGGCTGATCCGGCGCTTGTTGGGGTCGACCTCCTGCACCATGACCTCGACCTCCTGGCTGGTCGAGACGATCTTGCCGGGGTGCACGTTCTTCTTGGTCCAGCTCATCTCCGAGATGTGGACCAGACCCTCCACCCCGGGCTCGAGCTCGACGAAGGCGCCGTAGTCGGTGATGTTGCTGACCCGGCCGGTAAACTTCGCGCTGACGGGGTATTTGTGCTCGACACCGTCCCACGGATCGGCTTCGAGCTGTTTCATGCCGAGCGAAATACGCTGGGTTTCCGGATTGTAGCGAATCACCTGGACCCTGACGGTCTGGCCGATGGACAGCGCATCGCCGGGATGGTGGATGCGCCGCCAGGCGATGTCGGTGACATGCAGCAGGCCGTCGACGCCGCCGAGGTCGACGAAAGCGCCGTAGTCGGTGATGTTCTTGACGATCCCTTCGAGTATCTGGCGCTCCTTGAGATTGGCGAGCAGCTCGTTGCGGGCTTCCGCGCGCGATTCCTCGAGGACCGCGCGGCGCGAAACCACGATGTTGCCGCGGCGGCGGTCCATTTTCAGGATGTGGAAAGGTTGTGGCGTGCCCATCAGCGGCGAGACGTC
>CAYFYS010000179.1:0-5102 GCA_964347365.1 uncultured Rhodospirillaceae bacterium
CAGCGGTGCCGCGACCGCCGGCATCCGGATCGTGCTGGCGGGCGTGCTGGATGCCTACCCCAACCTCAAGAGCATCCTGGGGCATCTGGGTGAAGGGCTGCCGTTCCTGCTGGTCCGCATCGACGAGGCGCTGTCGCGCACCCGATCCCGGCTGGCCTCGTTCCGCGATGCGTTCTGCGAGCATTTCTGGATCACCACCAGCGGCAATTTCTCCGACACCGCATTGCTGTGCAGCGTCATGGAGATGGGCGCAGACAGGATCATCTTCTCGGTCGACTACCCGTTTGCGTCCAACCGCGCGGCCACGGCGTGGATCGACGCCGTCGCACTGGCCACGAGGGACCGCGACAAAATCCTCCACGGCAACGCCGAGAAGCTGCTCAAGCTTTAGCCCGGGGCGGCCGCCGGCGCTTGCATGACCGATGCAGGGCGGGCGGCGCGCAGGCTCGCCGATTTGAGCTGCCCGCAGGCGGCCATGATGTCACGGCCCCGGGGGGCGCGTACCGGCGCGGCGAGCCCGGCGCGGTTGAGGATCCCGGCGAACCGGGCGATCGCGGCATCGGAGGAGCACGCATAGGGCGCGCCCGGCCAGGGGTTGAACGGGATCAGGTTGACTTTGGAGGGGATTCCCCTGAGCAGCGCGACCAGGGCCCGCGCATCGGCTGGGGAGTCGTTCAGGCCGTCGAGCATCACGTATTCGAAGGTGATCCGCCGCGCGTTGCGGGAATCGGGGTATTCGCGGCAGGCGCGCAACAGCTCCGCGATCGGGTAGCGCCGGTTGATCGGCACCAGCGTGTCGCGCAGCGCGTCTTCGACCGCATGCAGGGAGATCGCCAGCCGGACGCCGAGATCCCGTCCCACATCGGCGATCCGCGGCACCACGCCGGCGGTCGACAACGTGATCCGCCGCCGGCCGATCGCGATCCCGTCCGCGTCCATGAAAATGCGCACCGCCTTGACGACGTTGTCGTAGTTGTAGAGCGGCTCGCCCATCCCCATCAGGACGATGTTGGACAGACGCCTCCCGTCGGAACGGCCCGGCCATTCGCCGCAGGCATCGCGTGCCAGCATGACCTGGCCGACGATCTCGGCCGGGCTCAGGTTGCGCACCCAGGGCTGCGTCCCGGTGTGACAGAACGAACAGGCCAGCGTGCAGCCGACCTGGGAGGAGACGCACAGCGCGCCGCGATCCTCTTCGGGGATGAAGACGGTCTCGGCCTGTCTGCCGTCGGCAAAACCGACCAGCCATTTCCGGGTGCGGTCGGCGGAAATCCGACCGTGCACCGCCGCCGGGCGCGAGATGAGGAACATCGCCGCCAGCTGCGCGCGCAGCGGCTTGGCCAACGTGGTCATCTCCTCGAACGAGACGGCGCCGCGGTGGTAGATCCAGTGCCAGACCTGCCTGGCGCGGAAGGCGGGCAGGCCGAGCCCGGCCAGGGCGTGGGCGAGTTCGGCCCGGCTCAGCCCGAGCAGGTCGCGCCGGGCCGCGCCGGTGGCCGCCGCCGACACCTCAGGAGACGGGCACCTTGCACGCCCGGCTCGCCTCGCGATAGGCCGCGGTGAAACCGTTGAGCGTATAGGTGTCGGTGGTCAGCGTGTTGCGGCTCGACCGGCCGCGCACCACCATGCGCCTGCCCCTGATCAGGGCGCGCACGAACGTGCGATCCTCCTTGGCGTCCTTGGTCCAGGCGTTCCCGCCATAGGTGAAAAGGGAGAATTTCCGGCGATCGATATCGACGTCGACCTCGCTGTCGGACTTGTAGGTGTAGCCGGCGGTGATGCTCACCTCATCGCGCACATCCTCGCCCGGGCGGTGGGCGACCTGGACATAGACCTCGCCGCGACGTGTGTACTTGCCGCGCTTGGTCTTCGGGACGCCGTGGACGAAGCATGTCAGGTCCTCACCCTTGCCGGTGACGAAGGCGCCCCAGATTTCGGAGCCGCCGACGCGCTTGGGCGCGGCAAGGGCGGTACCAGCAGCCAACGCGACGCTGGCCAGGATCGAGATCGTCAATGCCTTGTTTCGCAACATGTCGGTGGCATGCCCTCCGGGTTGGTTCGACGGCGATCCGACGGCCGTCGCCGGGGCGGATCAGGCTTTTTCCCGCGCCCGGCGCCCGCTTGTTCTTCCACGCCGGCGCGCCGAACGCATGCTGCGGCGGCCTCTCGGGCGCCGCGCCGGGCACCACGGGGCGCTCGGCGAACCGCCGGAACGAAATCAGCCGATCATACATCACAACCGCTCCGGCCGCAGCAAGGTTCAGCGGGAACCGGGTCGGAATCCGTACGATGTGCTCGCAGCATCCGATCAGCTCTTCGGACAGGCCGCCGCGCTCCATGCCGAGAACATAAGCCGCACGCCGCGGGCGGCGGAAGCCCGGCAGATCAACCGCGCGGTCGTCGAACTCGACCCCGACGAGGCTGCACGAGGCCGGCAACCTCGGATCGCGGACCGTTGCGAATTCGTGAAGCGGGACCTGGTTCGGCGCATCGGAGGTGTCCGCACGCCGGCCGTCCGCCGATGCGTAGGACGCCGCCACGGTGAAGACGACGGAGGCACCGAACGCATTGGCCGACCGGAACAGGTTGCCGGCGTTCATGGCTTTGCTGATCCCCTCCACACCGATCCCGAAATACCCCGCATGGCCCTCATTCATCAGGGAGATCATGTTCTCGCCCCAGGCCTGGCTTCGAGCCACGCGATCACGGCACGTCGATCGTCTTCCATCGCGCGGCGTATCTGCGCTTTCAACCATGTCCAACCCGACAATACCTGAGCGGTGTTCTTCGCACCTTGATTGCAAGGGGGCTTATACGCCTGACTTGCCGTCAGCCGATGAACATCCTGAGTAGCGCCAATGCCAATACCACAGCGGCCCCTCCAATCACGCCAATAAGCCAACGCTGCAAGGATGCCTCCCGCTGGGCAATCAGTGCCTCGATGCGCTGAATATCCTCTTTGGTCGCCAAGTGCTTCAACTCCGCTTCCAAAGCGGAAAGCCGTCCATGGAGGTTGGTCTCGTTTCCGTTCCCACCGGAACCCGACCGCGTTGGGGGATTGTGGAGATGACGAACGGTCTCGGTCACGACTGCGCCTTCTGCAGCCATTCCCAAAGATCGCTGCGATTGAACCCGTTATGAGCCGTCCAGTCGAAAACGATACCTAACAGCTCGGGCTCTCCTCCTATGCCGATCCTATGCTGACGACCTCGGCAGCGTCCGAAGTCGTGGATATGCCCTCCGGCGCCACAAACGCCAGATTATCGGCCAGGATGAAATGTCGGCGCGGCCAGGTCGTCTTGATGGCATTCCAGGCCCCCTCGTTCGGCCTGTTGAGAAACACGGCGTAGCTGCTCATGCGCTCGGCCCCTGGCACCTGCGCACGGCTCCAGAACGGTCGGCATCAGGCGCGCGCCCTTGAGGCGAGGACGTTATCGACGATGAGGTCGCGGTACACGAGCCGCTTGCCGACCACGTGATTGACTGTCTCGTGACGCGGCAGGCCGCATGCACGTCCGTGCAGACCACGGCGTTCTCCCCAGCATGTCCGCGCACGAAGCCTTGCAGAGTTCCAGCGTCGGTGGAAGGCGCAATCTGCGCCGCATCCGGATCGCGGGGAAACGGGAGAGAAAAACGGACTCTGAGCCCGTTCTTCAGTTGACGTTCGCCGCCTCGCCCAGCGTCGGGCCGATCTCGCGGTTGATCACCAGATCGGCGAGGCCGTCGAGGTCGGTCGGCTCCCGGTTGAGGATCACCAGGCGCGCGCCGTGCTCCTTGGCGAGCGCCGGGAAGCCAGCGGCGGGGTAGACCACCAGCGAGGAGCCGACCGCCAGCATCAGATCGCAGGCGCGCGACTCCCGGTCGGCGCGCGCCATCTCGGCATCGGGCATCGCCTGGCCGAAGGAGATCGTGGCCGCCTTGACATGCCCGCCGCAGAACATGCACGCCGGCGGCCTGCCGTCGGCTTCGAACGCTTCCCTGATCGGCCCCAGCTCATGCCGGGCACCGCAGGTCAGGCAACGCGCATAGCTGCCGTTGCCGTGCAGTTCGACCACCTGTTCGGCCGGCACGCCGGACGCCTGGTGCAGGTTGTCGATGTTCTGGGTGATCACGCTGGCGACCTTGCCGATGCGCACCAGCTTGGCGACCGCCCGGTGGCCGCGATTGGGTTCCGCACCCACGATATCGCGGTCCACGGCGAACTTGCGCCGCCAGGCCTCGCGCCGTGCGGTCTCCGAGGCGAGGAACTCGTGGAAATAGACCGGCGCGGCCTGCGACCAGATCCCCGTCGGGCTGCGGAAGTCGGGGATGCCGGACTCCGTGGAGATGCCCGCGCCGGTGAACACCACCACCCGGCGGGCTTGCGCGATGATCGTGCGCAGCCGCGCGATATCGTGCTGCGCTGCGTCCATGACCGGCGGCCTAACCGGCGGCGAACTGGTCGAAGGCGGCCAGCGCCTCGGCGCCGTAGACCGCCGCCGGGCCACCGCCCATCTCGAGCGCGACGCCGATGGCCTCGGCGACCTCCTCGCGGCTTGCGCCCAGCCGGTGCGCAGCGCGGGCGTGATAGACGACGCAGCCCTCGCAGTGCGTGGCAACGGCGATCGACAGCGCCATCCGCTCCTTGGTTTTGGACGTCAGCGCGCCGTCCGCCGTGGCCGCCCCCATCAACCCCTGGAAGGCGCGCATCTGTCCGGGCGCCGCCTTGAACAGGGCGCCGGCCCTGGCATCGAGCGCGCCGGCAAGCGCCTTGTAGTCCTTGCTCATCGTCCTCTCCCGTCCGGTTCAGCCGCGCAGCTCGGCGCGGTCACGGAAATGCTCCAGCGCCTCGGGGTTGGCCAGCGCCTCGATGTTGCGCACCGCCTGGCCATGGACCACCGCGCGCACGGCGAGCTCGACGATCTTGCCCGATCTGGTGCGCGGTATGTCGGGGACCGCAACGATGCGGTCCGGCACGTGGCGCGGGCTGGCGCCGGCACGGATGCGCGCGCAGATGCGCGCAATCAGGGCCTCGTCGCGCGCGCGCCCGGCCGCCCGCCTGACGCACAGCCCCCCCCGGCCCTCGCCCTGCCCGTCCTGGCCGCCGGCGCGGCCCGGCTCGC
>CAYFYS010000180.1:0-5095 GCA_964347365.1 uncultured Rhodospirillaceae bacterium
CGCGGCTCCGGGCTGCGGCAGCCCCAGCCCAGCGTCATGAACCCCGCGCCATAGGTCGGCACCTGGGTCAGGTAGAGCCAGGCATCGGCGAACAGCCCGGTCATCCGCGCATGGGTGTCGCGCGCCTCGTGCTCCTGCATGAAGGTGACGCCCGACTGGGTGACCAGGATGCCGCGCGCGCTCAACCGCGCCGCGCAATCGGCATAGAACGGCGCTTCGAACAGCGCGACCGACGGGCCGATCGGATCGGTCGAATCGACGATGATGACGTCGAAGGTCTCCTCGGTCGATTTCATGAACGCGATGCCGTCGTCGTGGACGATCTCCGTGCGCGGATCCTCGAACGCCTTGCCGCAGATCGCGGGCAGGAAGCGCCTGGACAACGCGATCACGCCGGGATCGATCTCCACCACCACCGCGCGCTCGACATCGTGCTTGAGCACCTCCTCGAGCGCGCCGCCGTCGCCGCCGCCGATGATCGCCACCCGCCGCACCCCGCCATGGGCCAGGATCGGCACATGGGCCAGCATCTCGTGATAGGCGAACTCGTCGCCCTCGGTGGTCTGGACGATGCCGTCGAGCGCGAGCGCCCGGCCGAAGCGGGGGGTCTCGAAGATCACCACGTCCTGGAAGGCGGTGGTCTCGTGGTGGAGGACCGCAGTAACCCGCAGCCGCTGCTGATAGTCGTCGTACAAGGTTTCGACGAACCAGCCGTCCTCGGTCAGCCCGCGCATTCGAGGATCCCGCGCTTGTATTCGCTGATCTCCTCGCGGCGGGGCAGGAAGCTTCGCCGCAGCACCGGAACCGCGCGGCGCGGATCGCATTCGCCGCACATGAAGACGTCGAAGGCGGCGTATCGAAGCTCGGGCCAAGTATGGACGCTCATGTGGGATTCCGCGAGCACCGCGACGCCGGAAACGCCGTTGTTCTCGGAGAACCGGTGGACGTGGATGTGAAGCAGCCGCGCCCGGCAGGCCGCGACGGCATCACGCAGCGCGCGTTCGATGCACGTCATGTCGTCGAGGCGAGAGGCGTCCCAGAAGTCGACCAGCAGGTGCGTGCCTGCATGGACCAGCCCCTCGCTGCGGGCCAGATAGTCTTTGGATGAGGTGGTGCTCTTGCCGACGGCGACCGCCGGGCTATGTGGGGCAAGCGCGGTATTCCTGGCCATTCATGGGACCTTCTCTCGGCAGTTGACGGGAATTGCGAAGGCGCGGTTGTGGACCAGAATCCCCAGCGAGGCAAGGGAAAAGCCGGCCGGCCCGGAGCACTCGGACGCCCCGTGGCTAGAGGTACGCCTCATCGAAGTCGGCCAGCGATGCCGCGCCGCCGATCGCGGCCTGCTTCAGGCCGGCGGCGCGCTGCAGGACGACTTCGGCGTAAAACCGCGCGGTTTGCATCTTGGCCCGGTAGAACGCGGCATCGCCGTTGGTCGCTTCGGCGGCTGCGGCGCGTTCGGCCGCGCGCGCCATCATCCAGCCGCCGGCAACGGTGCCCAGGATCTCGAGATAGGGCGTGGCCGCGGCCGCGGCCGTCCACAGCCCGGCGGATCCCTTCGCGGCGGCGGTCTCGAGCAGCCAGCGCGTGGTCTCCTCCAGCGTCTGCAGGCTTCCGGCCAGCGCGGCGCGGATCGGCGCGTTGCGCGCCGCGCCCTGTCGGCCGGCATGGCCGCGCATCTCCTCGATCAGCGCAAGGACAGCCGCGCCGCGGTCGGCTAGCACCTTACGGCGGACCAGATCGAGCGCCTGGATGCCGTTGGTGCCCTCGTAGATCGGGATGATGCGGGCATCGCGGTAATGCTGGGCGGCGCCGGTCTCCTCGATGAACCCGGCGCCGCCATGGATCTGGACCGCATCCGAGGTGATCGCCACCCCCCGGTCGGTGCACCAGGCCTTGAGCACCGGCACCAGAAGCTCGACCCGGGCCTGGTGGTGCGCCCGCGCCTCTTCGCGGGGGTGCCGGCGGGCAACGTCGCGCTGCGCAGCGATCCAGTAGGCGAGCGCCCGCATGGCCTCGATCTCGGCCTTCATCTGCGCCAGGCTTCGCCGGACGTCGGGGTGCGCGAGGATGGCCACCGGGCCGTCGGCCGCATCGGCGATCGCGCGACCCTGGATGCGGGTGCGGGCATAGGCGCGGGCCTGCTGATAGGCGCGCTCGGCGATGGCCAGCCCTTCGCGCCCGACGGCGATGCGCGCGGTGTTCATCATGGTGAACATGTACTCCATGCCGCGGTTCTCCTCGCCGACCAGATAGCCGATCGCACCTTCGTCGTCGCCGAAGGACATCGCCGCGGTCGGGCTGGCGTGGATGCCGAGCTTGTGCTCCAGCGAGGACGGGCGCAGATCGTTGCGCGGGCCGAGCGAGCCGTCGGCGTTGACTAGGTATTTGGGCACGATGAACAGCGAGATGCCCCTGACCCCCTCGGGTGCGCCGGCGATGCGCGCAAGCACCAGGTGGACGATGTTCTCGGCCATCTCGTGGTCGCCCCAAGTGATGAAGATCTTCTGGCCGGTGATGCGGTAGTGGTCGCGCTCGCGCACCGCCCGGGTCCTGAGCGCGCCGACATCGGAGCCGGCCTGGGGCTCGGTCAGGACCATCGTGCCGGACCAGTCGCCGCTCACCAGCCTGGGCAGCCATGTCCGCTGCTGCTCGGGCGAGCCGTGGACGCTCAGCGCCTCGATGCCCGACTGGGTCAGCATCGGGCAGAGCGAAAAGGCGAGATTGGCCGAATCCCAGATCTCGCCCACCGCGGTGGCGACCAGCGCCGGAAGCCCCTGCCCGCCGTGGTCCTGCGGCGCGCTGACCCCGTTCCAGCCGCCCGCGACGAAGCGCCGGTAGGCATCGGCGAAGCCGGCCGGCGTGGTCACCACGCCGTTCTCCAGCCGCGCGCCTTCCACATCGCCCATACGGTTGAGCGGCGCCAGCACCTCGCCGCCGAACCGCCCGGCCTCGCTCAGCACCGCGCGCACCAGATCCCCGCTCACCCAGTCGAGCCCGGGCAGCGTATTGACGGTCTCCAGCCCGACGAGCTCCTCGATAACGAACTGCATCTCGCGCAAGGGGGCTGCGTACTCGCTCATCGTCGGGGTCCTTTCACGCGCGGCGGGCCGTCGCCAGGGGGCGGCGATGCCCGCTCAGAGCACCTTTCCGGGGTTCATCAGGTCGTCGGGATCGAGGCTCGCCTTGATGCGGCGCATCAGTTCGATCTCGACTGCGGACTTGTAGTGGACGAGCGCGGCGCGCTTGAGCTGTCCGATGCCGTGCTCGGCGCTGATGCTGCCGCGCATCGCGGCCACGATGTCGTGGACGATCCGGTTGATCTCCTCCTCGCGCGCCAGAAACGCCGCGCCGTCGGCACCTTCGGGCTGGCTGAGGTTGAAGTGGACGTTGCCGTCGCCGACATGGCCGAACGCGCAGACCCTGACGCCGGGGATGCGTTCGCCCACCCGGCGCGCCGCCTCCGCCATGAAGGACGCGATCCGGGAAACCGGCACCGAGACGTCGTGCTTGATCGATGCGCCTTCGTGCTTCTGCGCCTCGGGGATGGTCTCGCGCAGCCTCCAGAACGCGGCCGCCTGGGCGGTGCTCTCGGCGATCACCGCATCGCGCAGCAGACCGTCCTCCAGCGCGCGGGCCAGGACGGATTCCATCTCCACGCGGAGCGCATCCCCGGCGGCGCCGGCGGACAGTTCGAGCAGAACGTAGCACGGATGGGGCCGGTCGAAAGGGTCGCGCGCGCCCGGGATGTGGTCCAGGACCAGCGCCAGCGGGGTGCGCAGCATCAACTCGAAGGCGCTCACCCGGTCTCCGGTCGCCGCGCGGACCCGCGTGAGCAGGGCGACCGCGCCGGCCGGATCGGCGACCGCGAGCAGCGCCGTCTCGATTCCGTGCGGCCGTGCGAAGAGCTTCAACACCGCTGCGGTGATGATGCCCAGCGTACCCTCCGCGCCGATGAACAGGTGCTTGAGGTCGTATCCGGTATTGTCTTTGCGCAGCGCCGACAGCCCGTCCCAGATCCTGCCGTCGGGCAGCACGACCTCGAGCCCGAGCGCGAGGTCGCGGGCGCTGCCGTAGCGCAGCACCCCGGTGCCGCCGGCATTGGTCGACAGGTTGCCGCCGATCCGGGCCGAACCCTCGCCGCCCAGGCTGAGCGGGAACAGCCGATCGACCTCGGCGGCCGCCTGCTGGACGTCGGCCAGGATCACGCCGGCCTCCACGGTGATGGTGTCGTTGACCGGATCGACCGCGCGGATCCGGTTGAGCCGGGCGAGGTTGAGGACGATCGCACGGCCGCCCCCATCCGGGGTCGCGGCCCCGCACAGCCCGGTATTGCCGCCCTGCGGGACGATCGGGACGCGGTGTTCGGCGCACAGCCGCACGACCGCTGCGACCGCTTCGGGATCGGCCGGGCGCACCACCGCCAGCGCCCTGCCGCGATACCGGCCGCGTTCGTCGATCAGGAACGGCGCCATCTCGGCCGGCGCGGTCAGCAGCGCGGCCGAACCGATCCGGCTCTGCAGCCGGCCGATCAGCGTCTGGTCGGGAACGCGCCTGGCCACCATGGGACGGGTTTAGCCCGGCCCGATGGACGCGGCAAGTCGCCGGTCGGCGGCCGCCCGATGCAGCCGATCCATGATCGCCCGGCCGAGCCCGGTCTCGGGCACCGGCATGGCCACAATGCCCGCATGTTCCGGCCGGTCGAGGTCGCGCAGCATCGCGAACAGGTTGGCCGCGGCCTCGAGGAGGTCGCCGCCGGGGCTCAAATTGCGCTCCGCCGCGAACCCCGATCGCGCGTGGGCGCCGAAGGACAGCAGCACCTCGCCCGGCCGGGCCGGGCTGTCGTCGATCCGCAGCGGCAGCCGCGGCGCATAGTGGCTGGCCAGCTGTCCCGGCGCGCGCGGGGCGCCGTCATCGTCCGGTGCGGAGTGCGAGACCGGACCCAGGACCGCCGCCAGGTCCTCCAGCGGGATCCCGCCGGGCCGCAACAGGACCGGCCGGGCGCCGGTCAGATCGATCACGGTGGATTCCAGCCCCACCGTGCACGGGCCGCCATCGAGGATCGCATCGAGGGCACCGCCCAGCGTCTCGGCGACGT
>CAYFYS010000181.1:0-5089 GCA_964347365.1 uncultured Rhodospirillaceae bacterium
TCATCCAGATCGACGAGGCGAACCTTCCCGGCGCCCCGCAGGAATGGGAATGGGCGGCCCGGACGATGAACATCGTGCTCGATGCGGTGCCGACCACGCCGGCGGTCCATCTGTGTTTCGGCAATTACGGCGGCCAGGTCTCCCAGAAGGGCGCGGCGTGGGAGTCCCTGATCGCCTATCTGAACGCGCTGCACGTCGATCACGTGGTCTGCGAGAACGCCCATCGGCCCGACGAGGAGCTTCGGGTGTTCCGCGGCCTGCGTGCAGAGATCGGCATGGGGCTGGGGGTGGTCGACGTCAAGGCGACCGAGATCGAGACCGCAGACACCGTCGCGCGACGGATCGCGCGCGCCGCCGACGTGATCGGAGCGGAGCGCATCCGTTACGTCCACCCCGATTGCGGGCTGTGGAACCTGTCGCGCCACATGGCGGACGGAAAGATCGCCGCGGTCGTGGCCGGCCGCGACCTCTACGAAGGCTGAACCGGAACGAAAGGCGGACCCTATGGCGAGCGCGCGCGGAATTCGTGAGGTGGCCCATGTCGCCTGCCCCGGCGGCGGGCAGATCCGGGTCGAGGGGACGACCGCCTATGTCGGGCACATGGCCGCGCCCCACGGCACCTCGATCTACGACGTCGCCGATCCGGCGCACCCGCGGCTGCTGGCCGAGATCGCCATCCCTTCCGGCTTCCATTCGCACAAGGTGCGGGCGTCCAACGGGCTGATGCTGGTCAACCACGAGCGCCTCGGCGGCGCGGCGCCGGAGGATTTCGCCGGCGGGCTCGGCATCTACGACGTCACCGATCCGGCGCGGCCGCGCCACGTGACGAGCTGGCGGACCTGGGGCAAGGGCGTCCACCGGTTCGATTTCGACGGCCGCTACGCCTATATCTCGCCCACCGTGGAGGGTTATCTCGGCAATATCGTCATGATCCTCGATCTCGCCGATCCGGCACGGCCCGAGGAGGTCGGCCGTTGGTGGATCCCCGGCCAGTGGGAGGCGGGCGGGGAGACCCACGACTGGGCGGGCGGACCGGAGCCGCGCTGCCACCACCCGCTGAGGCTGGGCGCGCGGCTCTATACCAGCTACTGGCATCACGGCGTGTTCATTCTCGACATCCAGGACATGACCAGACCGCAGATGGTCTCGGGCTACCAGATCAGCCCCGCCTGCCCGCATCCGCAGCATACCGCCCTGCCGATTCCCTTCCCGGTGCGCGGCCGGACCGTGCTGGTCGTCGCCGACGAGGACGTGGCCAAGCTGCGGCCGAGCCCGCCGGCGATCATGTGGGTGCTGGACATCAGCGACGAGACCAGGCCGATCCCGATTGCGACCTTCCAGATCGCGGGTCTGGACCCCGACGGCGCGCCGCAGGCCCCGATGACCGGATGCCATCAGCCGAGCGAGGTGGTCGCCGGCACCGAGATCCCCTTCGCCTGGTTCGCCCAGGGGCTCAGGGTCGTCGACATCGCCGATCCGCACGCGCCCAGGGAGACCGCGCACTTTCTGCCCGACCCGCCGGACGGCGCCCAGCGGGTGTGCGCCAACGACGTGACGATCGACGAGCGCGGCCTGATCTACCTGATCGATCGGGTCAACGGGTTTCACGTCCTTGAACGACAATGAACGCGATCGGTGCTGCACCCCCTGTTCCGGCCGGGCCTGCGTCCCCATATCCCCGTATATCCCTGTCCATGCCGACAGAAGGGCGGGCCCGTATCGGGCGGGCGCCCCTTGAAGGAGATTGAGAGCCTTGAAGCCAAGCCGGGGAGCAGGCGGCGCGCGGCTTCTGGCCGCAGCGTCCGCCCTGGCGTTCGGCCTTGCCCTGTGCCCGGCCGCGGCCCAGGATACCGCCCTGCCCGACCGGGCCAGGGCGTTGGACGGCAACGGCAACGGCGTCATCGACCGTAACGAGGCGCGCGGTCCGCTGGCCGCCAATTTCGCGGAGATGGACTGCGACGGCTCGGGGGCGCTGGACGGTGCGGAGATCATCGGGTTCTTCCGCGACGGCGGCTGCCCGGAGACGGCGTCCGCCAAGACCGGTGACAGCCCGGCGTTGCCCGACCGGGCCAGGGCGCTGGACGGCAACGGCAACGGCGTCATCGACCGTAACGAGGCGCGCGGTCCGCTGGCCGCCAATTTCGACCGGATCGACACGGACGGGTCCGGCGGGCTCGACGGCGGGGAGATCGTCACCTTTTTCCAGGGCGGCGGGGCTTCCGGCGGGCCGCCGCCGGGCGGGCGGCCGCCGGCCGCGGTGCATCTCGGCGAGGTCCTCACCAGGCCGCTGGGCCGGACCATCCCGGTGATCGGCCGGCTGGTCGCACGCCAGAGCGGCATCATCGCCACCGAGATCCGCGGCGTGGTCACCGAGATGCGGGTCGATGTCGGCGACCGCGTGGCACGCGGGGCGGTGGTCGCGGTGATATCGTCGGACCGGCTGCGCGCCCAGCGCGACCGCTACGCCGCCTCGGTGGCGCGCATCGAGGGCATGCTGGCGACCGCCGAGGCCGAGTATCGCAAGAAGCAGCGCGAGCTGCAGCGCCTCGACCGGTTGCGCAAATCCGCGGCGTTCTCGCGCGCGCGCCACGAGGACATCGCGCTCGACGTCCAGTCGCGCCGCGGCGCGCTCGCCGAGCGCAAGGCGCAGCTCAAGGAAACCCGGGCCCAGCTCCGCCAGGCCCGGATCGACCTCGAAGACACCGAGGTCAGGGCGCCGTTCCCGGGTGTCGTCATCGAGAAGCACATCGATGTCGGCAGCTATGTCGCGGTCGGCGCGCGGGTCATCAGCGTCCTGAACGACACCGATCTCGAGGCCGAAGCCGAAGTTCCCGCCGACAGGGTGCGCGAGCTCCGCACCGGCGCTGCCGTCGGGATCAGGCTGGAGGACGGGACGGTGCACCGCGCGGCGGTCCGAGCGATCGTGCCGTTGGAGAACGTCCGCACGCGCACCCGGCCGGTCCGCTTCACCCCGCGCATCGACGGCGCGCGCGGGCCGCTGGCCGCCAACCAGTCGGTGACCGTCCTGATCCCGATCGGCGGCGGCCGGAAGGTGGCCACGGTCCACAAGGACGCCGTGGTGCGCAGCGGCGTGGACGCGTTCGTCTATGTCGTGGAGGGTGCCAACGCGCGCCGCGTCAAGGTGGTCCTGGGCGAGGCGATCGGCCCGCGCTTCGCCGTGCTCCAGGGCGTCGAGCCGGGCCAGAAGGTCGTGGTGCGCGGCAACGAGGCCCTGGGCCGCGGCGGCCGGGTGCGCATCACCGGCCCGCCCGGTGCTCCCGGCGGTGCCTGAGGGCCGGCGATGAACCTCATCCGGCTGTCGATCGAACGCCCCATGGCGGTTGTCGCCATGGTGCTGATGATCCTCCTGTTCGGATACGTCGCGCTGCAGCGCATCCCGATCCAGATGGCGCCCGATGTGCGTCAGCCGGTGATCATCGTCACCACCTCCTGGCGCGGCGCCGCGCCGGCCGAGGTCGAGCGCGAGATCCTCATCCCGCAGGAGGACGAGCTCAAGGGCCTCGAAGGCGTCAACCGGATGCTGAGCGAGGCAAGCCATGGCGAGGGCAAGATCACCCTGGAGTTCCCGCCCGGCGTCAATTTCGATCGCATGCTGCTGCTGGTGGCCAACCGGCTGGACCGCGTGACGGGCTACCCGGAAGAGGCCGACGAGCCGACGCTCGGCACCTCGGGGACCGAGGACAACGCGATCGCCTGGTTCGTGTTCACCCGGGTTGCGGACAACGACCGGAACATGACCGCCTATGGCGATTTCCTGCGCGACGTGGTGCAGGAGCGACTGGAGCGCGTGCCCGGGATCGGCGGCATCAACATCTTCGGCGAGACCGAGCGCGAGATGCAGATCGTCATCGACCCCCGGCGGCTTGCCCGCTACGGGATGACGGTCGGCGAGGTCATCGCCCGGCTGCGCGCGGCCAACGCCTCGATCACCGGCGGCGACGTGGACGAGGGCAAGCGGCGCTATATCGTGCGCACCGAGGGCGATCTGACGACGCCGGAGCAGGTCCGCGCGGTCGTGCTGCGCAGCCTCGACAGCGGCACCGGGCTCGGCCGGGTGAGCGTCGGCGACGTCGCCACCGTCGATCTCGCCTACAAGGAGCTGCGCGCCAGGCTCAACTCCAACGGCGTCCGGGCGATGGCGCTGAACGCCACCCGCGAGCAGGGCGCCAACGTCATCGAAACGATGGCGCTGCTGCGCGCAGCGATCGATGAGCTGGAGGCCGGTCCGATCGCGCGCGCCGGGCTGCGGGTCCAGCAGGTCTACGACGAGACCGAGTACATCAACTCCTCGATCAACCTCGTGATGCAGAACATCTATTTCGGCGGCCTGCTGGCGGTGATCATCCTTCTGGTGTTCCTGCGCTCGTGGCGGCCGGTGGTGGTCATCGGGGTGGCCATCCCGGTCTCGGTCGTCGGCTCCTTCGTTGCGATGGCGCTGCTCGGCCGGTCGCTCAACGTGATCAGCCTGGCCGGCATCGCCTTTGCCGTCGGCATGGTCGTCGATGCCGCGATCGTAGTGCTGGAGAACATCTACCGGCTGCGCCAGCAGGGCCTCTCGCCGGCCAACGCCGCCTATCACGGCACGGCGCAGATCTGGCCTGCGGTGCTGGTCTCGGCGCTGACCACGGTGATGGTGTTCATCCCCATCCTGGTCATGGAGCTCGAGGTCGGACAGCTCTTCCGCGACATCGCGGTGGCGATCTCGGTCTCGGTACTGCTGTCGCTCGTGGTCGCGGTGACCTTGATCCCGGCGCTGTCCAACCGCATCCTCGCCCGCCGCGTCCTGTCGCGCCTGACCATGCCGCGCCTGCCGGTCATCGATCGTTTCGCGGGCGGGTTCGGGGCCTTCTGGCGCGCCTTCGCCCGCCTGGTGGTGCGCAACAAGGCCGTCGCGCTGGTCATCGTGGCCGGCGTGACCGCCACCGCCGGCCTGTTCGCCGTCGCCTTCCTGCCCAAGCTCGACTACCTGCCGGTCGGCAACCGCAACTTCGTGATCGGCTTCGTGCTGCCGCCCTCGGGCTACAACCTCGACACCACCCAGAAGATCGCCGAGATGGTGGCCGAGGAG
>CAYFYS010000182.1:0-5089 GCA_964347365.1 uncultured Rhodospirillaceae bacterium
GCCCGCGCCCCGCCCCCCCCGCCCCCGCCGGAATCCCGCCGACGCCGGACAGGCGCGGACGATACACGCAGCGGAGCTCAACCTCGCAAGCGCCGGTCCGGCCGGCGACGGCGATCATGCCGCCGCGATGGAGGCCGCGGACCATCCCACGAAAGGGGCTCGCTTGCGCGATAGGGTGGCGAATATCCGGGCCCTCGCAGAGGTCGGATGGTTCCTGAACCGGCTGGCCGATTCGGCGCGGTGGAGGGCGGTGAACAAGTACCGGATCATGCAGTGGCATCTCCGGCGGCAGGTCCCGAAGTCGTTTCGACCGCGCGCTCATGACGCTGCCGGGCGGCGAGGCGCCGATGCGGGATCGAGCGGCGGGCGCGCCGTCAATCGATCGAATGCGGAAACGAAGGATACCCACCTTCTCGGGCACCCGACCGTCGGGCAGGATGTCGCCGTCCTGTTTGCCACGCGAATCGGCCTTGCCGCTTTCACCCTCCTGGCCCAGGGGCTGCTCGCCTGGATACTCCTTCCCGAGGGACGGGGCAGCTATGCCGTCTGCGTCGCTTTCACGACAGTGTTGGGCCTGTTCTTGACCCCGGGCGTGCAGCAGGGTACCCAGTATTTCGTCGCGGCGGGAAGGGCGAGCATCTCACAGGGCGTATCCTGTGCCCTGACGCTCGGCCTTATCGGCGCGGCGCTGGCCGCCGTGCTGGCGATCCCGCTGATAGGCAGCGACACGGCCTTGTTCGGCAAGGCGGCGACGCACTCGTTTTACCTGGCGCTCCCCCTGATCCCGCTCACGGTCATCTCCGCGGCGATCGACTACCAGTTCGTCGCGCTCGGGCGCTTTAAGCGTCTTGCGGTCTTCTCGCTGCTTCGGGTCGGGGTGAACGCGCTCGCGATCCTGCCCCTTGCCCGGGGTTTCGGAGTGGACGGCGCGCTCCTTGCCTTGGCCGCCAGCCACCTCGTGATGATCACCGTCGGCCTCCGGGACCTGCGACGGCATTGCGGGCTGGTCGCCGAGATACCTTCCTGGTCGCTCCTCGGCGGCATTTTCGGCTACGGCATGAGGCACCATCTTGGGCGGATCATCGAAGCGATCGGACCGCAGCCGAGCATTCTTGTTCTCGGGTTGCTCGCAAGCGCGGCCGATGTCGGGCTGTTCGCCGTGGCGAGCACGCTCATCTTCGGTTTCTGCCTGATCTCGGGCGCGACCGGCTGCGCGATCCTGCCCCGCATTGCGGTCAAAGAGTCCCCGGAACTCGTTGCCATGGCCGTGCGCCTTGTCCTGGGTGCGACCGTTTGCGCCCTCATCGTCGTGCTCGCATTCGCCTCGCCGGTGATCCGGTTCCTGTTCTCGGAGTTCTTCCTGCCGGTCGTCGTGCTGCTCTGGATCCTCGCACCCGGGATCCTTGCCCAGGTCGTGGGGGAAATCTTCGGTACACACTTCAGGGCCGTCAACCGCCCGGATATCTGCTCGTGGGCCGGTAGCCTCGGGCTGTGCGTGAATCTCACCGTGCTTGCTCTCCTCCATCCCGCGCTCGGCGTCGAAGCGGCCGCCTGGGCGATGACCACCGGGATGCTCTGTAGCTGCGCCTTCCTCGTGATCGTCTTCCAGAGAACGACCCGGACGCGCTGGTTCCGGATCTGGCTGCCACGGCGCGAGGACGCACGCTTCCTGCGGGACATCGGCCGGTTCATGCTGGCTCTCGTGATCACTCTCGGGCATCGGGGGAGCCCGGTGCGAGGACGGAGATGGGAAAGGATCTTGCTGCCCGACCGGACGGAAGTTCTCGCAGAACAGATCCGCCGGGCCCGGCAAGGACGCCACGCGGCGGCCCCATAGCGTCAAGACGCCTGAACAGCGAAGGTCGCGTGCCGAAAATCCTGTTCATCGCCCCGCTGCCAGGAACGGAATCGGCCACCAGCGTCGTTGGCGGGACCAAGGTGCTCGCCGCCGAACAGATCCGTGAATTGCGGATGCGGGATTTCGATCTGGATATCCTCGATTCGCTGGCGGGCGTGACCAATCTGCCGCCCTGGAAACGTCAGGTCGTACGACTCGGGAGGTTGTTGCGCGTGCTCTGGCAGGCCGGGAAGAGGGTCAGGCACTCCCGGATCGTTTTCCTCATCATCGCGTCCCAATCGGCGGTCATTCTGGCGACATCCATCTGGATCATCTGCGCAATCGCGCGCAAACCCATGGCGCGGCGGTTCAGCGGCGGCGATTTCGGAGAATTCTATCGAAGATACGGCGCCCTTGCCCGGTGGGTCGCCGATCGAACCTGGATGCGCCACGCTCTGGTGTACATCGAAACGCGGCAGATGTACCGGCAGTTCAGCAATCGGGCCAATTTTCGCTGGTTCCCCAATACGAGGGATATCAAAACGCCCGCCGGACGGCGCGAGGCGGTTCGCAAGCTGGTTTTCGTCAGTCGACTGGAGATGACAAAGGGGTTGGCAGAGGCCCTCCAGGCATGCCGCCATCTGCCGGAGGGCTGCCGTCTTCGGGTCTTCGGGCCTGCCATGCCCGATACGGATTTCTCCCTGTTCAAGAGCCATCCCAGAGCAGACTATGGCGGCGTTCTGGAGCCGGCAGACGTGGTGCGGGTGCTAAACGAACACGACGTGCTGCTGTTCCCCAGCTATTTCGCGGCCGAGGGCGTTCCCGGCATCGTCGTGGAAGCCTTCCAGTGCGGCCTGCCCGTCATCGCTGCTGCGCACGGTCCCATTGCCGAGATCGTCGAGCACGAAAGGAGTGGTCTGCTCGTCGAACCCCGTTCGGCCACGGCGATAACGGCCGCGATCGAGCGGTTGCTGGAGAACCCTGTCCTGTACCGCAGGCTGTGCCAGGGTGCCCAACGCCGGGGGGAGGACTTCCGTAGCCCGAAATGGTACGGCGGCATGGCTTCGGACCTGCGCGAACTGTGCGCGACGACGAGGACGCCGGCCGCATCGATGGAGGACGAATACCGGACATGACATCTAAAGAGCCCGTGCTGATCACCGGCGGTGCCGGCTACATCGGCAGCCACACCGTAACGGCGTTTCACGAGGCCGGCTATCCCGTCGTCGTCCTCGACGACCTCTCGACGGGGCATCGCACGGCCGTTCGGGACGATGTCCCTTTCGTGGAAGGCGATGTCGGCGATACCGCCACCGTCGGTGCGATCATCGACCGGCATCGAATCGGCGCCGTCGTGCATCTGGCCGCCAGCATCAGCGTCCCCGAATCGGTCGGCGATCCGCTGCGCTACTACCGCAACAACGCCGGGGCGAGCGCGAATCTGGTGGGCGCCTGCATCGACGGTGGGGTGAGACGATTCATCTTTTCGTCGACGGCGGCCGTCTATGGGGTCCCTCCGGTGATCCCGGTGTCCGAGGACGCGCCGACGGTCCCCATCAACCCCTACGGCAGTTCCAAGCTGGTCACCGAATGGATGCTCCGCGACGCGGCAGCGGCGCACGATTTCCGCTATACGGCGCTGCGCTACTTTAACGTGGCCGGTGCCGACCCGCACGGGCGGGCGGGCCAGTCCGGCCGGGATGCCGCCCATCTGATCAAGGTCGCCTGCGCGGCCGCGGTCGGGCAGCGTGGCCACGTCACCGTGTTCGGCGCGGACTACGATACGCCCGACGGCACCTGCGTGCGCGACTATATCCACGTTTCCGACCTGGCCGAGGCCCATGTCGCAGCCCTCCGCGACCTGGAGGAAGGCAGCGGTAATCGGGTGCTCAACTGCGGCTACGGCCATGGATTCTCGGTCCGCGAGGTGCTTGAGACCGTGCGCGCGGTCGCCGGGAAGCCCTTCGAGATTCGCCGGGGACCACGACGCGCCGGTGACACGCCGACATTGGTCGCCGATGCCTCGCGGATCCGCACGGCGTTGCGCTGGTCGCCGCGCTACGATGATCTGCAATTCATCGTTCGCACCGCGCTTTCGTGGGAGCGTAAACTGACGACACGTCCGGCCTTTGCCGGACGTCGTCCGGCAGAAGGGGCGCGAGAGTCAGCGCCATGACAACGGGCCTGCCGCTGCCGTGCCGGTGCGATCGTCCGCCCCACCGCCTCGCGCTTCGCACTGACTTCGGTGTCGTTCCGATGCCCCGGACGCCCGGTTGCGCGGCCAGCGCCAGGGCTGGCATATTCCGGCCGCGCGATTGCAGGTCGGACACTGAGCATGCAGGGCTACGCTGATCGATGCGCGTCTGCACCGGTTCACCGGGCCGATATCACCGCCGTTCGCCATGTCGTCGGCCGATCGGAACGCGCTGCGCGCAATCGCCACACCGGCGGCGTCATATGGTTCACCGGGCTGTCCGGCGCCGGCAAATCGACCCTCGCACAGGCGGTCCAGAGCGAATTGTTCGTGCGCGGCTATCAGGTCTACGTGCTCGACGGGGACAATATGCGCGGCAGCCTCAACGCCGATCTCGGGTTCTCGTTGGAGGACCGCGCCGAGAACATCCGCCGAGTCGGCGAAATTACGGCGCTTTTTGCCGATGCAGGCCTGGTTGCGATCGCGGCGTTGATCTCTCCGTATCGTGCCGACAGGGATCGTGCGCGCACCGCCGTCGAACGTTTGATCGGCAGCGGCGGCTTTCAGGAGATCTATATCGCGGCCGATCTTGCGACCTGCGAGGCGCGCGATCCCAAAGGCCTTTACAAGCGGGCCCGCAGAGACGAGATCGCCGATTTCACCGGGGTGTCGGCCCCTTACGAGGCGCCGGAACGGCCCGATCTCGTGGTCGACACGACGAACCGAAGCGTCGCGATCTGTACCGAGGCGATCGTGGCACATGTCGGTGCGCTCTATCCGATTACTTGACGATGTCATCGACACCCCCCCACCGGGAATCGGGGCGGGGTGTCGAGACGGGCACGACCCGATGACGGAAATGCGCCAGACGACGAAGCGGCGCGGGTGGGCTCCGGCGGCGATCCTTCGTTCAAGCGCATGAACGCCCGGGCCGGGGCGCAGCGCGCGCCTGCCATCGGCCGGTACGGCGAAACGCTTCGCCACGCCGCCGGCCTGCCGGTCGCGGCGGTCCTTCGATATCCTCCGGGCCGACAGGACCTATGCCGCGAAGCGGCACC
>CAYFYS010000183.1:0-5079 GCA_964347365.1 uncultured Rhodospirillaceae bacterium
CAACCCCTGGACCGCCGTGCTGGCCCGGCTGAAACGTTGCGGCAGGAAGACGGATTCATCGCCGGCCGCAACAAGTGTGCGCACGGCCCGCGCCACCTTGCCGCGCGCCTGAGGCCAGAAATGGAAACGATCTGCGCGCATGAACAGCTCCGCCGGGCCGAAGCGCAGGTGTTGGACGCCCATCCAGGCTGCCATCGTGTCGTGGAAGCGCGTCCGCACCCGATCGCCGCCTGATGGATCGTCCCCGGCGCAGAACTCCCTTGCAGCGGCAGCGAACGCCTCGGTCGCCGCCGACAGGCGCGCATAGCGCGGCAGGACATGGGTTTCGACCAGGGCAGCGTTGATACGCGCGTAATCCGCCGGCGCGATCGGTTTGCCGTCCGAGACGGGCGCCGCGCTCAGGACGAGCAGGATGATCAGGGCCGTTGGCGGAACTTTGCGCATCATGGAACCGTCCCCATGCGTCATAGCGAGCGCAGGAACGCAAGCAGCGCTGCGCGTTCCTGTCGTGTCATGTCAACGACCCGCTGTTTTGCCGCCTCCGCTTCGCCGCCGTGCCAGAGAACGGCCTCCAGGAGGCTGCGCGCACGGCCGTCGTGAAGGAACATGGTGTGGCCGCTCACCGCCTCGGTCAGTCCGATGCCCCAGAGCGGCGGCGTACGCCACTCGCGGCCCGTCGCTTCGCCCTCCGGCCGGTCGTCGGCCAGCCCTTCGCCCATGTCGTGAAGCAGCAGGTCAGAATACGGCCAGATGAGCTGGAATGACTGCTCCCTGCCGATCGATGCGCGCCTGGTTACGAATTTGGGCCTGTGGCAGCCGGTGCAGTTCGCTTCATAGAACAGGCGTTTTCCTTCAAGCACCTGTGTGTCGTCGATGTCGCGGCGGGCCGGAACGCCGAGATTACGGCTGTAGAAGACGAGCAGGTCCAACATCTCGGCGCTCGCCTCCGCCCCGGCCATCGCGGGCGCGCTGCCGTGCGGTGCGGCCCGGCAGCCGTTCTGTGCCGGCGTGCAATCGCCGTAGGGGTACGGGTAGAGGGGGGTGGCGATGCCGATGTCCCCGCGGAACGCGCTCGCCGCCTGTTGCGCGATCGTCGGTTGTCCGGCCTTCCAGCCGAACCTCCCCAGCATCACCATTCCATGCTCGTCGCTCCAGATCCGGGTTGGCCGCCCGGAAATGCCGTTTCGGTCGCGGGCGTGCGGGTCGGCGCCGGCGAGGATGTCGGCCTCTGCGATGGCTTCGAGCAGGCCCATGCCGATCATCGGCGGGGCGACGCGCGGCGACATCATCGTATCGGGGTGCAGCGGCCCGTAGTGGAGGCCCGCGATCCGATACTCCGGAACACGCAGGGATACCGTTTCGCCATCGGACAATACGATCGGCGATTCCCGATAGGTGATCGTCATCTCGCCCTCGGCACGCACCCCCTGGACCGAGAAGTTCTGCAACTGGCCGCCATAGGTGGGTTCGGCGATGACGGTCTTGCGATGCTCCCGCAGCGCTTTCCGATCGGCGCCATCGCGCGGCGGAATCGAAAGACGAAGGATCATCGATTCCGCCCGCGCGCCCCTGGCCGGCGGATGGCCGCGCCCGTCTTTCAGGTGACAGCGCTGACACGAGCGCGCGTTGAACAACGGGCCGAGCCCGTCCGAGGTCGTGGTGGAGCTTGGCGCGGACACCCATATTTTCCTGAAGATGCCGTCGCCGACCCTGAAGTCGAGCGTGCGCGCGAACGCCATGTTCGCCGAGGGGTGCGAGAAGGCGTCCCGGTTCGGCATCTTGAACACCGTGGCCGCGCCGCCGGGCCGGCGTTCGTAGGGCTCCGGCCGGGAGAAACTTTCCGCCGGCCGCGTTACCGCGGCGATGCGCGCCCGCTCAACGTCGCGTTCTTCGGCGAACGGTGCGCCGGCCGGAACGAAGAGGAAGACGGCGACGACGGCCGTTTCCGCAAGGCGGCGTGCCCGCAGCGTCAACCTGTGCGAGGGCAGAGATTTCATCGTCGATCCGATCCTGGCCGAGAAAGCGGGTTGACATACCTTGAATGCGAACGATAATCAATAGCGATGAGAATGCGTGTCATTTGCATGAGTTACTCGGAGGCTGACCGCTATGGATGGCGGCAACCCCGGTGTGAGCGCCGCGCTGCGCTCTTTTCAGGCGGGCAGAGGGCAACGCAGGAGCGCGCTCACCCGGCCGGTTCCACCGCCCCGTGGCGCGTACCGTCAACGAGGAGAAACCAACGATGAAGATGACAGCCTTGATCGCGGCCGGCGTGGCCGCGCTCGCCTGGCACATGCCGGCGTCCGCGCAGGATTCGACCAGCGAACGCTTGGCCAACACCGAACGGCGCGTGAAGTATCTCGAGGAGAGGGTCGCTGCGCAGGACAAGGTGATCGTCGAAAAGGAACGCAAGCTCGCCACGCTGGACGATGGGTGGTTCAAGGCGCTGGAGATCGGCGGCGCCGTCGAGCTGGAAGGGGTCTACGAGAACCCCTACGAGGAGGACTCCACCACCGATGCGGTGGTGGGAACGGCCGAACTCGGTGTGGCGGCCCGGATCCATGACTGGGTGGGCGGCGAAATCGTCCTGCTTCACGAGGAGGACGGGGACCAGGATGTGACCGTCGACGCCGCGACGCTGACGGTCGCGCCGCCGGACGGCCCCTGGTTCCTCACCGGGGGCCGGCAATATCTGCCGTTCGGCGTGTTCGAGACCAACCTGATTTCCGATCCGCTGACCCTGGATCTCGGCGAGACGAGCGAGACCGCCCTGCAACTCGGCATCTCGTCGCGCGGATTTCAGGGATCGGTCTTCGCCTTCAATGGTGACAACAATCCGGACGGCAGCGATCGCATCTCCGGTTTCGGCGCCGCGCTCGGCCAGTCTCTGGCGTTGGGAGACACCGAAGTCGGCCTGAACCTGTCCTGGATCAACGACGTCGGTGACGCGGACGGTCTCCAGGACGCGATCGCCGATTCTCTTGGCGGCAACGACATAGACGATCGCGTTCCGGCCTGGGTGGCCAGCTTCATGCTGAGCCATGGCGGCCTGTCGCTGATCGGCGAGTACCTGACCGCCTCGCGGCGTTTCAAGGTCGAGGAGGTGGAATTCGCCGGCGACGGGGCCAAACCGTCGGGCTGGATGGTCGAGGCGGGCTACGGTTTCGACCTCGCGGGCAAGGAGGCAACCATCGCCGCGAGCTATCAGAGAACGCGCGAGGCGCTTGCTCTGGAACTGCCCAGGAAGCGCGCCTTGATCGGCTTGTCGGTCGCGGTCCTGGAGCAGGTGGCGCTCGCCGTCGAATGGGCGATGGATGACGACTACGGCACGGCCCACGGCGGCACCGGCCGCAGTGCCGATACCGTCACCATCCAGCTCGCCGCAGAATTCTAATTCTAATGAACAGCATCAAGGAGATACGAACGGTGAAGACATTCCTGGCCACGGCCACGCTGCTGGCGCTGTCGGCGCAAGCGTTCGCCGCATCGCAGGAGCGCGCGGTGTTGTCACACTACGCGACGATCGCTCATGCGGTGTACGAAGATTCGCTGAGCGCCGCGCGCGGCCTGCAGCAGGCCGTCGATCGGTTGATCGCCGAACCGACCGAGCGGAATCTGGGCGCGGCACGGACCGCATGGCGCGCGGCGCGCGCTCCCTATCAGCAGAGCGAGGTCTATCGCTTCGGCAACGCCGTCGTCGACGATTGGGAAGGCAAGGTGAACGCCTGGCCGCTCGATGAAGGGCTGATCGACTATGTCGCGGCGAGTTACGGCGCGGAGTCCGACGAAAATCCGGGCTACAGGGCCAACGTCATCGCCAATCCCAGCTTCACCTTCTCGGGCCGCACCATCGACGCACGGAATATCACCAGGGACCTGCTTGCCGGGACGCTCCACGAACTCGGCGGGGTCGAGGCGAACGTGGCCACCGGTTATCACGCCGTCGAATTCCTTCTTTGGGGTCAGGATCTGAACGGTACGGGGCCGGGTGCGGGCGCGCGGCCGGCGAGCGATTTTGATCCGGCCAACTGTTCGTGGGGCAATTGTGGCCGGCGGGCGGCCTATCTGAAGGCGGCCACCGACCTGCTGATCGAGGATCTGGCGTGGATGACCGCCCAATGGGCGCCCGGCGGCAGTGCCCGCGAGGGTCTGGTCAACGGCAACGTGAACAGCGGCCTTGCCGCCATCGTTACCGGTATGGGCAGCCTGTCCTACGGCGAGCTTGCCGGTGAGCGCATGAAACTCGGTCTGCTGCTGCACGACCCCGAGGAAGAGCACGACTGCTTCAGCGACAACACGCACTACTCGCACTATTACAACGCGCTGGGCATCCGCAACGTCTATCTCGGGGCGTACCGGCGCATCGACGGCTCGGTGGTCGCGGGGCCGAGCCTTTCGGGTCTTATCGCCGCCGCCGCGGCGGATGTCGATGAAGACCTGCGCGGCCACCTGGACGCCACGATGGCGGCCATGCGGGCGATCGTGAACGCCGCGCGGAACGGCGAAGCCTACGATCAGATGATCGGCGCCGACAACGCGGCGGGCAACGCCCGGGTGCAGGCGGCCATCGACGCTTTGACCTCGCAGACCCGCGGGATCGAGAACGTGGTCGCGGCGCTGCAACTGGCGCCGATCGAATTCGAAGGCTCCGA
The DNA here is from genome assembly GCA_964347365.1 of uncultured Rhodospirillaceae bacterium. Lineage (GTDB taxonomy): Bacteria > Pseudomonadota > Alphaproteobacteria > MPNO01 > MPNO01 > CAYFYS01. The sequence goes on from CAYFYS010000183.1 coordinate 4,653, forward strand.
CAGCCTCGACGATCCCGAGGCGGTCTTCAAGTGAACCAACGCGTTCGCCCAGGCGGCGGGGCTTTTGGTGGCGATGCACCTTCATCGCGCCGTTGTCCCGCCGCTCCGGCGATGCGGCCGGCGACGGATTCACCCGGCGCTCGGCCGATGACCGCACCGATGACCGTGCGGGGTCACGAGAAGGCGGCGGCGTGCTGATCTGGCACAATATCGCACCGCGGCTGTTGGCCGCGCTGCTGGTCGCGGCAGCCCGGGAACGCCGTGAGCCGGCCGCGAAACCGGCTTTGTCGACGGATGCCGCACCGGGCGACATCCGATGCGGCGGGCAGCCGGCCCGACCGCTCGGCGACGTGAGACCACGCCGCGTGTAATCGGCGCCAGGGCGGTATACGCCGCGTTGCGGAGGGGCCGGGCCGGGTTCGCAGCG
>CAYFYS010000184.1:0-5070 GCA_964347365.1 uncultured Rhodospirillaceae bacterium
CCTCGGCCGCGTTCGGGGTCGGCGAGAGACTCGGCATCGTCCAGATCCCCAACGCCTCTTCCGCACCCAAGCTGACCGCCGGCAAGTCCTACGCATTCCGGCTGACAGAGGACGAGGGCAAACAATGGTTTCGCCTGCTGGAATCGATGAAGCGCAAGGGCGTGCCGCTCGGGCGGGCGGAGATCTTCTACGTCTCCGATGAGCGGATTTCGAAGATCGTCGGCACCATCATCATGCCGATCGGCCTGAAGAAGAACGGCATCCCGTTCGGCAAGCCCATCGGCTATTCCTACACGAGCTTCGATCTTGCCCCGCAGGCCACGCGGGCAATGCAGTCAAGACCCGACATCATCGCGGTGGCGTCGGTGGCAGCGCCCGCGGCCAAGGTGCTCAAGGAAATGCAGCGCCAAGGCTTCAGGGGCCGGATGATCGGCTCCCAGCTGTTCGCCGATCCCAACAACATCGACTTGTTCGGCGCAGACCAGGACGGCACGCTGTTCGCCGCAGGTTTCTTCTACGATCTCAATGACCAGTCCCGGGCGTTCTCGAAAAAGTTCGACGCCGGCGTCAAGGAGCGCGGCATCAAGCGGCCGTTCCCTCATCACGTCGACGCCCAGGCATACGACATCGTCTATCTGTTCAAACAGGCCATGGAAAAGGCCGGCGTGACCGGCGATCCGGCGAAGCTCAAGCAGGAGCGCACGGCGATCCGCGATGCGCTCAAGGGCATCGTCTTCACCGGCATCACCGGCGAGAACGTCTGCTTCGACGCCAACGGCGATGCCGAACTGCCCGGTTACATCATCGAGATGAAGGGCGGCAAGTGGACGCTGTTCGACCAGCATCCGGCGGACAAGTGCGGCTGAACGGTGCCGGGTGTCCCCTCGGCCGCACGGCTCAAAGGGCGCAGGTCCGGAACCCGGCGAACACGTCACGGCGTTCGGGGCCGAAAAAATTGCGGTAGGTCGGGCTCGCCATCCGGGCGCGCGTCGTCCAGGCACCGCCGCGCAGCACCTTGGTGTCACCGAACAGGGGCTCGGAATACTCCTTGTAGTCGTCGGGCGAAAAGCCGGGGAACGGGCCGAACGTATCGGCGGTCCATTCCCAGACATTGCCCAGCATCTGGCGGCAGCCCCAGTGGCTGTCGCCCTCCGCGTGGGCCGCCACATCGACCGGGCCGAGCGCGAAACCGTCAAGATTGGCGTGGCGCGGCTGCGGTGCGGTGTCCCCCCACGGGTAGCGCGCCTTGACCAGGCCGCGACCGGGCTCCTCGCGCACGGCGGCGGCGAACTCCCACTCGGCCTCGGTCGGCAGCCTGCGCCCCGCCCAGCGGCACCACGCGCCGGCCTCATGCCAGTTGACGTGGATCACCGGCTCGTACGGCGGCAGGTCGCGCCACCGGTCGAAGCGGCGAACCTGCCATCCGGCGCCGTTGCCGGGCCGCCAGAACACGGGGTGGCGCGCCCCGGTCTCGGTGCGCCACCGCCAGCCGTCGGCGCCCCAATGGTCCCGCCGTTCGTAGCCGCCATCGGCGACGAAGGCGGCAAATTCCGCGTTGGTGACCGGCGCGCGCGACATTCGGAACGGCGCGAGCCAAGCATCATGCGCCCATTTCTCGTTGTCGAACAGAAAATCGGCATCCGGCGGCGCGCCGAACGGGAACCGTCCGCCGGGGATTTCGACATCGCCCGCAAGGCCGCCGTGCCCGGCAACGATGGCTGCGCGCGGCGCGTCCGGACGCAGGGTCGGCGCGGGGTAGCCGTGGGTCTGGCGGGCCCACAGGAACGCCTCGTCGTGCATGTCCTCGTGGAAGGTGGTGAACTGGTACAGAAAGCTGTCGCGCGGCGCGGCCATGCCGTCGCCCAGCCGGTCGATCAGGGTCTCATGGACCCGGGCCATGTAGGCGCGCATCTCATCCAGCGGATAGATCGGCAGGTCCCAGCGGGTTTCGTGCGCAATCGCGATCGAATCGTAGAGCGCATCGCCGCGCGCAAGCAGCGGTTCGTGACCATAGGCCCGCCGCAGGATGAAATATTCGTGGAACCAGGCGACGTGCCCCACCTCCCACAGGAGCGGGTTGACGGTCGGCAGCTTGGGTCCGACGAGCTGTTCGGCAGTCAGGCCGTCGAGCAGCTCCAGCGAGCGCTGGTGGGCGCTGCGCATCATCGCGGCAAGGCGCTTGGTGGGCACGGCGGCGGTCATGGTGGTCCGCTGACATCGATGGGCCGTGAATATTAGCCTCGTCACGCCGGCCGGAAAACGCTCGCGCGCGGGAAACCGCGCCACGGCGGTGCGCTGGGCGCGGATCCTGCGCGGCCTCGGCCACAAGGTTGCGATCGCCGAGGCCGATACGCGCTGCGATGCCGACATGATGGTCGCCGTCCACGCCTGGCGCAGCGCAGCCTCGATCGCCCGCTTCGCCGACAGCCGCCCCGACCGGCCGATCGTGGTGTGCCTCGCCGGGACCGACGTCTACCGTTTTCAGCACAGCCACCGCGCCGAGACGCTGGCCTCGATGGAGCGCGCGCACAGGCTGGTCTGCCTGCACGGCCTGGTCCACCGGGCATTGCCGCAGCGGTTCCACGACAGGCTGCGCCTCATCCATCAGTCGGCGAGACCGCTTGCCGGCGCCCGACGGCCAAGCGCGCGCACGTTCGATGTCTGCGTAATCGGCCATCTGCGCGACGAGAAGGACTCTCTGCGCAGCGCCTACGCCGCGCGCCAGGTGCCCGCAAATTCACGGCTGCGGATCGTCCAGCTCGGCGCGGCGCACGACCGGAGCTGGGCCGAACGCGCGACCGGCGAGATGGCGCGCAACCCGCGTTTCGTCTGGCGCGGCGAGGTCTCCGGCGGCGCGGTCCGGCGCCAGTTCCAGCGCAGCCATGCGATGGTGATCAGCTCGGTGATGGAAGGTGGCGCCAACGTGGTTTCGGAGGCGGTCGTCGCCGGCGTGCCGGTCCTCGCCTCGGACATCGACGGCAACACCGGCCTGCTCGGCGAGGACTATGCCGGCACCTATCCGGTCGCCGACACCGGGGCGTTGGCCGCCCTGCTCTGGAAATCCGAGACCGAGCCCGGGTTCCTCGCCACGCTGGAGGCGCAGTGCCGCCGGCGCGCGCCGCTGTTCCGTCCCGACCGCGAGGAAGCGGCCTGGCGAGCGCTGCTGGCGGAGCTCGCCGGGTAGGATCCTTACAGGCGGACGGTGATCGGCTCCAGCCGATTGCCCCGGGGCAGAACCCGCCCGATCTCTGCGGCCCGGAAATAGCCGAGCCCGCGCAGCGCCGTCACGCACGCCGATGCACGCTCGGACGGCACGCCGGCCAGCAGCCCGCCGGATGTCTGCGGGTCGAACAGCAGCGGGTAGCGCGCATCCTTGCCGGCCTCTTCCAGATTGGCCACCGCCCGGCGCAGCCGCACGGTCTGCGGCTGCAGCGAACTCAGGGTGCCCGCGCGCACCGTCTCCAGCGCGCCTTCCAGAAACGGGATCTCGCCCAGGTCGAGCTCGACATCGACCTCTGAGGCCCGGATCATCTCCACCAAGTGACCGAGCAGGCCGAACCCGGTCACATCGGTACATGCGTGCGCATCATGGGCGAGCAGGCACGCAGCACCGGCCCGGTTGGACTGGATCATCGAGCCCAGCGCCGCGGCGATCCAGCGCCCCTTGGCCCGATGGCGCATGTCGGCGGCGAACAGCGTCCCGGTGCCGATCGGCTTGGTCAGCACGACCGCATCGCCGGGCGCCAGCCCGCCCTTGCGCAAGACCTTCTTGCGGTCGATCAGCCCGTTGACGGAGAACCCCAGAGACAGCTCGGCGCCCTCGCTGGTGTGCCCGCCGACCAGGGCCGCCCCGGCGTCGCCGAGCACCTCCGCTGCGCCGGCCATCATCTGGGTCAGCGTATCCTCGACCTTGGCTTCGATCCCGAACGGCACCGTGGCCACGGCGAGCGCGGTCTGCGGCTCGCCGCCCATGGCATAGACGTCGCCCAGGCTGTGGTTGGCCGCGATCTTTCCGAACATGTAGGGATCATCGATCATCGCCCGGAAGGAATCGATGGTCTGGACGACCGCCTTGCCCGGCGGCACCGCGACAACGGCCGCATCGTCGGGTTCGTGCAGACCGATCAGCACATCGGCGCGCGGCACCGGCTTCAGGCCGTTGATCGCCCGGCCCAGGACGGTCGCGCCGACCTTCGCCCCGCAGCCGCCGCAGCGCATGGCGATCGCCGAGATCTCCTTGACCGCATCAGCGCCCGCAAGGCCGGCGGGCAGATCGATCTGCGCGTCGTCCTCCATCTCCGGCAGGTCGTTGAACCTGTTCATGAACCGTCGGTCGATCCAGTTCTTCCATGTCCAGACGGCGCGGCCCTTGACGGACCACGGGCCGCGCGAGGCGACGGCGTACCTGTCCCCGGTCGAGATCAGGCTCAGAAATCGCTTCTGGGGCGTGAACGGGCGCGGTGCGCGACCCAGCAACATACGTCGCAGGTTGCGCGCCAACGGCCGTCCCTGGCGGACGGCGAAGACGCCGGATTTCGGTCGGGGATGGTTGACCATGCTGGCCAGATCGCCGGCTGCGAACACGTCGGGGTGGGAGACCGATTGCAGCGTATCGCCGACTTTGACGAAACCCTGTCGATCGACTTCCAGACCGGCTTCGGCCGGCCAGGACGGCGCACCGGCGGCCGTCACCCACAGGATCTCGTCGACCTCGACCACCTGGCCGGCGGCGTTGCGCAGCCGCCCTGGGCGGACCTCGACCACCGGTGCGCCGCCGTGCAGGCTCACGCTGCGGCGCGCGAGGACTTCGCGGAAGGCGCGAACGACCCTTGCACCGTGGGTCGGCAGAATGTCGGGCGTGTCGTAGAACAGGTGATAGGCGATCTCACCGCCGCGACCGGCCGCGGCACGCAGCCTGGCCAGCCGGTACTGGATCGCAAGCAGGATCTCCACCCCGCCGGCCCCAGCGCCGACCACGGCGATGCGCAACGGCCCGTCGCGGCTTGCCGCCCGCTCGGCCAGGGCATCCCAGCGATCGAGAAAGCGGTTGATCGGCTTGACCGGCACCGC
>CAYFYS010000185.1:0-5041 GCA_964347365.1 uncultured Rhodospirillaceae bacterium
GCGGACCGGCGTGTTGGGCGCGACGTCGCGGCGGCGGCGCTGGCGCGCCCGCGCGCCGGTCTCCTGGTAGCGGCCCTGAACCGCCCGCAGCGCATCCGCGTCCCATTCCCGCGACCAGTCGCCCAGGGAATAGCCGTGCCAGGGCGGCTCGGGCCTGAGCGGCGGCAGGCCGATCTCCTGCCACAGCGCGCGTGCGCGCTCCATGTATTCGCGTTTGGGAAGCGCAACCGGGGGTGTCGCCTCGCGCAGGGTCGCATCGATCAGCAGCGAGGAGTCTTCCACAGCCCCACCCTTCGGTCCGTGGCCCCGGTCGCGGTGCGGGAGGACCGCGGTATCGCGCGCCGGATCGGCGCGATAGGCCATCGCCCAGAACACCGCATCGGTGTTCTGCGGATCAATGTCCCGGTCGACCGCGATGACGTATTTGCCGCACGGCCTCTGGAAGGACGAGGCGCCGTGGAGCGCGCGCCAGATCTCGGTCCGGGGCGTGCCCGGCTGGACCTGCAGGACGATCACCCGGCGCAGATTGGTCAGCGGCTCGTGCATGGCCACGCGGTGGATCCCGCCGATCCCCAGATGCGTGCGCAGATGTTCCAGGAACAGGGGCTCGTAGGCGACGCGCTTGACCACCGAGGATTCGCTGGGCGTGACCTGGCTGATCATCGAGGTGAAGATGGCATCGCGGCGGTGGGTGATCGCACTGACCTCGAAGACGAAGTTGTACTCCTCCAGGTTGACATGGCCGTGGCTTTCGCCGAACGGTCCCTCGGGCTCGAAGTACTCCGTATCGACATGGCCTTCGATCACGAACTCGGCCTCGGCCGGAACCAGCAGGTCCACGGTGCGCGCGCGCACGACGTTGAGCGGGCCCCCGATGATCCCGCCGGCCACCGCGAGCTCGTCCATGCCCGGGCCGACCTTGTGCGGCGCGCAATAGGCCGCCGCCGGCGGGCAGCCGACGACGATCGCCATGGCGAGCGGCGCGCCGCGCGCGCGGGCGGCCAGCCAGTGGGCGTGGCCGCCCTGGCCGAGCTCGACGAACATCTTCAGCCCCAGACGGCGCGGGCCTTTGATCTGGCCGCGATAGGTGCCCATGTTCTGGACGCCGGTCTGCGGGTCGGCCGAGATGCAGCATGTCGCGGTCAGATAGGGCGCAACGTCGTAGCCCGGCGTGGAGATCGGCACCGGCAGGGCGTCGAGCCCCCGGCCCGGCCCGTCGAGGTCCGCGCCGTCCAGCACGATCTCCTGGCACGGCGCGGTCGTCACCTCGCGCGGCGGGATCGGCACGGCCATCGCACGCCGCCAGGCCGCGCCGATCTCGGCGACCGGAACGCCCATGCCGATGGCGTAGATCTCCGCGCTCGCCGCCAGCCCGCCGACCAGGACCGGGAAATCGAAGCCGCGCCCGGCGGCGTCGCGGACGCGGGTGAACAGGAACGCCCTGCGCTCGGCCTCGGCGATGCCGCCGCGGAACTGCCAGCGGACCAGGGGGTGGAGTTCGGAGTCCTTGTCCACCGCGCGGCCGATCCGGTAGAGCAGCCCCGCATCGTCGAGCGCTGCCAGGTGGTCGTGGAGATCGGGATAGCCCCGATCCGGCGCGGCGGCGCCCGCCCGCCCGTCCGTCCTGCTCGCCATGCTCGACCGTTCGATCGCGGCTCCCGGCCCATCATGTGCGGCGCGCCGGAAAGCGGCAAGACGCTTTGAAGTCCATCGAGCCGGCGGCTAGACTCCGCGCCTGGCAAGGGGGAGGGTGCGATGCCGGACCAGGACGTCGCCGATCAGCTCATCGCGGTCGCCAAGCCGTTCTGGGAGGCCGAAGCCGAAATCGCAAGGCGGTTCTTCGCCGGCCGTCCGAGCCGGGAGGCGTATATCCGCTATCTCGGCTCGGCGGTCTACAAGGAGCTCAACCCGACCATCGGCTACGGACCGACGGACGGCTATGCGAACGCGCTGCACATGGCCTTCTGCGGCATCCTGGAGGATTTTCCCCGCCTCGGCGCAGGGGCCGACCGGCGCGCGATGCTGACCTCGCTGAAGATGATGACCGAGGAGTTCGAGCATTATGTCGTGCTGGCCGAGGTGCTGGAGTTCGTCCTCGGGCGGCCGCTCGACGAGAAGGATATCGGCCAGATGCCGCAGGACCGCAAGCTCAACGAGATGCGGCGGCGTTATGTCGAATCGGGCGATCCGTGTCTGGTGGCGGCGATGGGGCTGACCGAGGGCGGCGGAGCGCGCACCTTCCGCGAGGCTGCCGGGCTGTCCGGCGGGGCGATCGAGGAGCGGCTCGCCGCAGCGATGCGGATCGTCCACGCCGACGAGAAGGACCACTATGAGGATGCGGCGGCGGCGGCGGCCGCAGCCGTCGGATCGGCCGAGGATCTCGAACGCATGAAGCGCGCCTTGCGCGAAGTCAGCATCCAGCGCGTGCGCATGCGCAACGAGCAGTTCGACTTCCCGATGACCGAGCGGGAGGTCGCGGCGCTGGCCGTCGACGGTCATACGGCCGCGCCCCGCGCCTGATCGCGGCGCCGGGACGCGCCGCGGACGGTCTACGGGCCGGGCGGGGCGGTCTCGCGCATCGAGGGGCGGTTGCGGAACCCATCATACCAGGCGGCAAGGCGCGCGCGGGAGCCGCGCCAGCCGGGCGCGCAGTCGCGCAGCTCCATGTAGCCGATCGCGCATCCGACCGCGATCTGGGCGATACCAAGCGGCCCGTCGAGCCGGTCGGCCTCGCCCTCCAGCGCGTCCAGCGCCCCGTCGATCTTGCGCGACTGGCTGGCGATGAAGGGATCGTGGCGGCGGTCCTCCGGGCGCCGCATCTCGCCGGCGAGCGCCGCGCAGGCCGTCCCCAGCCCGTCGCCCAGCGCCTCCAGCCGCAGCGCCGTCCAGCGCGCCGGACCGTCGCGCGGATACAGGCGGGGGCCGTCGTGCAAGCTGTCGAGGTACTGGCAGATCACCGGTGAATCGTAGAGCGCCGTGCCGTCCGTCGTGCGGATCACCGGCACCTGATCCAGCGGGTTGATCTGGCTGAGGATCGCCGGACGGTCGAAGAGGTCGACCATCGTCCAGTCGATCGCCTCGCCCTGGCCGGTTTCGATCGCCGCGACCCGGACCTTGCGCGCGAATGGCGAGTTGCGCGAGGCGTAGCCCTTCATGCTCCCTCCCTGTCGGATCGCCCGTCCCGGACACGATCCTTGCCCAAGACGGAAGTGGCCGCAACACCCGATCTCAGGGGCCGGGCGCCTTCGATCGGTCTTGAGGATCGAGCACGGCGCGGTTGTCCGCACCCGGTCCGGGCGCGCGCAGCCGTTCGCCCCGGCGTGCACGAAAACCCGGGGCGAGCGGAACCGGCAGGGCCGGCGCCTCGTCACCGTGTTCGTTGACCAGCGTTTCGGCGAACACCCCGCGTTCGCGGAAATGGCGGTCGGCGAGCGCCTCCTCCACCGTGCGCACGATGGAACAGCAGCAGTCGATGCCGCCGAGCGCGCGCTCCCATTCCGCGGCCGGACGGGCGGCGACCAGCGCCGCGACGGCCGCGGTCGTACCGGCCGGGTCGCGCCGGTCGTTGCGCCATTCGTCCGCCAGGCCGACCGCGTCGCAGAAATTGTCCCAGAACTTCTGTTCCAGGGGTGCGGCGGCCAGCACCCGGCCGTCCGCGGTGGGGTAGAGCCGGTAGCGCGGCGAGCCGCCGGTCACCAGTTCGCCGCCGGCGACCGGCCAGAGGCCGAACACCGCCCCGTTGCCGATCGCCCAGTAGAGAAAGGCGAACAGGTTCTCGGCCATGGCGATGTCGAGACGAACGCCCTCGCCCGTCCGCTCGCGCGTGCGCAGGGCCAGCAGGATGTTCATCACCGCCGGATAGGCGCCGCCGGCGATATCGGCGATCAGGACCGGCGGGATCACCGGGGCGTCGGCCGGACCCATACCGAGCGACAAAAGCCCGGTTTCGCCGATATAGTTCAGATCGTGTGCGGCGCGGTCGCGCTTCGGCCCAGTCTGGCCGTAGCCGGTGATCGAGCAATAAACAACCTTCGGGTTGATCGCCCGCACGGCCTCGTAGTCGAGCCCCAGGCGGCCCATCACCCCGGGACGGAACTGCTCGATCACCACGTCCGCCTTCTCGATCAGCGGGCCCAGGCGCGCCCGGCCCGCGTCGGTCTTGAGGTCGAGAGCAACCGATTTCTTGCCCCGGTTGAGCATTGCGAAGTTGATGCTGTCGCTGCCCCATCGGGGTTCGTAGCGGCGCATCTCCTCGCCCGCGCCGGGGCGTTCGACCTTGATCACCTCCGCACCGGCCTCGGCCAGGATCAGGCTCGCCATCGGTCCGGGCAGCAACGTGGTGAAATCGACCACCGTGACGTCGTCGAGCGGGCCCGGCATCAGCGCCCCGCCCTCGTCATGGCGACCACGGCGCGGCGGGCGGGCGCATCGCCCGGCGCGCCGCCGGCCTCGAACAGCGCCCGGCAGATTTCGTGGTGGTGGGTCAACCCGCCGCGCTCCACCCGCTCGACGGGACCGTCGGGATAGCCGAGCCCCAGCCGGCAGGTCAGGTCCATGTCCGCGGCGGTGGCCAGCCCCTCGTCGAGCAGCCGCAGGGCGTCGTTATATTTCGGGCGCACCAGCCGGTCGACGATCCGTCCCACCCGGTCGGCCGAGACCACGACGTCGAGACCCGCACCTTCGAAGACCGCCCGCGCGGCCGCAATCGCCGAGGCCGCGCTCCGGGGCTGGCGCACCAGTTCGACCAGGTTCGACGGCGGATCGGAGCCGTTGCGGTAGCGTGCGAAACCGATGGCGTTGGAGCCCTCCTCGCCGGCGCTCTCGCCGGTGTGCACGCCCAGGCACTCGGTGCCCAGTTCGATCAGGATCGCGGTCCGCGAGGCATCGGGCGCGTAGGGCACGCCGAGCAGAACCACGACGCCGGCATCCCGCCGGGCACCGGCGAGAAACCGATCCCCCGGCGGGAACGAGCGGCTCTCGCCGGTGCTGCGGCTCGCCTACTCCATCGCTCAGGCTCCGCACCTGGCGGCATCGGCGGAGG
>CAYFYS010000186.1:0-5022 GCA_964347365.1 uncultured Rhodospirillaceae bacterium
GGCCGAGGCTGGCCGCGTTCACCGGCCGGCGCGGCGACCGGCTGCAGATCGGCGGCGACGACGCGCTGACGACCGATGCCGGACGGATCGCCCGCGCTGCCGCGGCACGGGTCTGCAATGCGGTCCTCATCAAGCCCAACCAGGTCGGCACGCTGACCGAGACCAGGGCCGCGCTCGATGCGGCGTTGAGGGCGGGCTACGGGGCGATCGCCTCGGCCCGGTCCGGCGAGAGCGAGGATACGACCATCGTCCATCTCGCGGTGGGCTGGGGGGTGCCACAGCTGAAGGTAGGCGCCTTCAGCCGATCCGAGCGCATGGCCAAATGGAACGAAGCGCTGCGCATCGCCGAGGCGCCCGGCGCCCGCTTCGCCGGCGCGGCGGGCCTGAAACGACGCCCGGCGTCGGTCCCGTGAAGGCGGTGCTGCAATACCGCGCCTCGGACCGTCTACGCGCCCGGATCGCGGCACAAACACCGGACTGGCTGACGATCCTTGCCGTCGACGACCAGGACAAGCCCGCCTTCACCCGACAGATCGCGGACGCCGATGTCCTGTTCCACGTTCTGGAGCCGACCGGCGCAGCGGAGATCGCCGCCGCTCCGAAACTGCGCCTGATCCAGAAGATCGGGGTCGGGCTCGATACCATCGATCTCGCCGCTGCGCGCGCGCGGGGAATCGCCGTGGCCAACATGCCGGGCACCAACACCCAGGCCGTCGCCGAGCATGCCCTGGCCCTGATGCTGGCCACGCTCCGGCGCATCGTCGTCTTCGACCGCGCGGTGCGGGAGGGCAGCGGATGGACGATCGCGCCCGAAGCGCTCGACCGGCTGGGCGAAATCGGCCGCCGGACCGTCGGCCTGATCGGCTACGGCCGCGTCGCGCGGGCGCTGCACCCGATGCTGACGGCGATCGGCGCCACCGTGCTCGTGGCCGGCCGGCGAGAAGGCGGCGCGCCGGATGCCGCCTGGCGGCCGCGCGCGCGACTGCTCGCGGAATCCGACATCGTCTCGCTCCACCTCCCGCTCACCGAGGAGACGAGGAACATGATCGACCGCCCGGCGCTCGCGACAATGAAGCCGGGTGCGGTCCTGATCAACACCGCCCGCGGCGGCCTGGTCGACGAGGGCGCCCTGATCGAGGCGCTCGCGCGCGGACATCTGGCCGGCGCCGGGCTCGACGTCTTCGCCTCCGAACCGGTTGCGGCCGGCCATCCGCTCGCCCGGTTCGACACCGTGGTGCTCGCGCCGCACCTCGCCTGGCTGACGGCAGAAACGCTGGAGCGGAGCCTTGCCGTCGCGGTCGAGAACTGCGCCCGCCTGCGCGACGGCCGGGCGCTTGTCCACCGGGTGCTCTGAGATGGCGGCCGTCCTGTCGAGGCGCGGGTGCGGTTGAGCGTACCGCACCCGCAGGTCGTGCGCGCGCTCGCCGCAACGCTGCTGGTGCAATCGATCGTCACCATGGCCACGCTGACGGTGCCGGTCTTCGCCCCGGCGGCTGCCGACGACGTCGGCGTCGATGCGAGCCTGATCGGGATCTTCGCGTCCCTGGTCTATTTCGGAGCGATGACCGCCTCGCTGCTGAGCGGCGGGCTGGTGCCGCGCTATGGCGCGATTCGGATGAGCCAGATCGGCATGGCGGTCTCGATGGCGGCCATCGCGCTGACGGCGACCGGATCGTGGCCGGTGATGGCGGTCTGCGCGGTCTTCCTCGGGCTCGGTCTCGGTCCGGCGACGCCGGCAAGCTCCCACATCCTTGCCCGGCACACTCCGGCGCACCTGTCCTCGCTGGTGTTCTCGATCAAGCAGACCGGCGTTCCGATCGGTGGGATGCTGGCCGGCGCGCTGGTACCGCTGTTCGTCATCGCTTTCGGCTGGCGCGGCGCAGCCCTTGCGGTGGCCGGGATGTGCGCGCTCTCGATCGCTGCGGTCCAGCCGACGCGCCGCCACTTCGACACCGCGCTGCGGCCCGATCCGGTGACCGTTCGCGGCAACGTCATCGGCCCGCTGCGCCTGGTGCTGGCCCACCGGGCGTTGCGCCGGCTGTGCTTCGCCTCATTCTTCTTCGCCGCGATCCAGCAATGTTTCAGCGTCTTCCTGGTCACCTATCTGGTCGGCGGGCTCGGCATGCCCTTTCTCAAGGCCGGTCTGACGCTGTCGATCGCCCAGGCCGCCGGGGTTACGGCGCGCATTCTCTGGGGCGCGCTGGCCGACTTCATCGGCCGGCCACAAATCGTGCTAGGCTGGCTGGGCGTGGCGATGACCGGCGGCGGAATCGCCGTGGCGCTGTTCGCCGACGACTGGGCCTATGGCTGGATCGTTGCGGCCTGCGTCTTCCTGGGAGCTACCGCGGTCGGCTGGAACGGCCTGTTCCTGTCCGAGGTCGCGCGCATCGCACCCGGCGACCAGGCGAGTCGCGCAACCGGCGGGGCGCTGTTCATCACCTTCTTCGGCGTGGTCGCCGGCCCGCCGGTGTTCGGCGCCGTCGCCGCCGCGACCGGCTCCTACGGCGACAGCTTCATCGTCTTTGCCGTGCTGGCCGGTCTGTCGGGGCTGCACGTGCTGCGCGGCGCACCCGCGCGCGAATCCAGCCCGGCTTACCGCCGGAGGTGATCGGGACGTTCGCTTTGAAACCGAATGGCTGTCAAGAAAATTGTCTCTTATGAAAAATACTGGACCTCTAGCCAGGCATCGGATATAAATTGCACTCTTTTTTGGGATGTGCTCACGGTTCCGGACCTGTCCGCACCCGAAGACGGCGCGTCGCTTCAATCCGGGAACCGGGATGACGGAACGCGCCACGCGAAGGCATAATTCTCCACGGACTCGTGTGGAGGAAGGGAGGATCCCGTGATTCGTGCAGCGATCATCGGTCTGGGCTGGTGGGGGCGCACGCTGGTGGAATCGGTCCAGGGTCAGAGCCAGGCGATCCGGTTCACCGTCGGGGCGACGCGCACCCGGACCGGGGAGGTCGAGGCGTTCGCCGAGGAACAGGGGCTGGTGCTCCAGGACAGTCTGGAAGCAGTGCTGGACAACCCCGATGTCGATGCGGCGGTGCTGGCCACGCCCCATTCCATGCACGCCCGGCAGGTCGTTGCGGCAGCCGAGGCGGGCAGGCACGTCTTCTGCGAAAAGCCGTTCACCCTGACCCGGGCCGATGCGGAGGCTGCGGTCGCGGCGACCCAAAAGGCGGGGGTGACGCTCGGCCTGGGCTACAACCGGCGCTTTCACCCGACCATGCGCGCGGTGCGCGACCAGGTCACCTCGGGCGCGCTGGGCACGATCCTCCACGTCGAAGGGACGATGAGCTTCCCCAACGCGCTGGCGTTGTCGGCCGATCACTGGCGCGCCGACCGCAACGAGACGCCGTGCGGCGGGCTTATGCCGATGGGGGTTCACATCATCGATTCGCTGATCGACATGTGCGGGCCGGTCGAGGAGGTGTTCTGCACCTCGTCCCGCAGGGCGGTCTCGATCGAGGCCGACGACACGACGGCGGTGATCTTCCGCATGAAGCAGGGCAGTTCGGCCTATCTCGGCACGATGACCGCAACAGGCGGCAGCTATCGCTACCAGGTGTTCGGCTCCGAGGGCTGGGTGCGACTGGACGGGATGTCCCATGTCGCCGGCGCCTCCTCGCTCGAACGGCGCAGCCGACTGTTCGCCTCCTGTGTCTTCCAGCCGGTCAAGGGCGCCCAGGAGTCCCGCACCGTGGAGGCCTATGACGTCAGCCGGGCGGCGCTCGATGCCTTCGCGGATGCCTGCCAGGGCGGGCCGGCCTATCCGATCCCGCTGGAGGAGATGATCCACGGCGCGGCGGTGACCGAGGCGATCGTGCGCTCGGCCGGTTCCGGCCGCATGGAAAAGGTGGGCTGAGGCGATGGAACTCGGCGCGGGCATCGGCCACCTCACCTATTCGACGCTGGTCCACCCGGGCGACGTCTGGGAGGAGATGCGGCAAAGCCTCGCCACCCATGTCCCGGCGGTGAAGGCGCGCATCGCGCCGGACCGGCCGTTCGGCGTCTCGCTCCGGCTGTCGGGGGCCTCGGCCGACCGGCTGGCCGGCGACCCTGACGAGCGCGCCTGGCTGAAGGCGTTCCTGGCCGAGGAGGATCTGTACCTTTACACCGTCAACGCCTTCCCGCACGGCCCGTTCAAGAACCGGCGCGTCAAGGAACAGGTCTATGAGCCCGACTGGCGAACCGACACGCGGGCCGAATACACCATGGCGGTGGCCGACATCCTGGCCGAGACGGCACCGGGCTCCGTGGCGCCGACGATCCAGACCGCCCCGCTGGGCTTCAAGCCGCGGGTCACCGGCCCCGAGGTGGTCGATGACTACACCCGCCAGGTTCTGCGCGTGGTCGCCCATCTGGTCGATCTGGCGGCGCGGACCGGGCGGACGATCCGGCTCGGGCTCGAGCCCGAGCCGCACTGCTTCCTGGAGACCACCGAGGAGACCATCGCCTTCTTCAAGGACCGGCTCTATGCGCGGGCCGCGATAGGCGACATCGTCAAAGCGACCGGGCTGTCGGAATCCGATGCCGAGGACTCCCTGCACCGTCATCTCGGGATCGTTTTCGACATCTGCCACCAAGCGGTCGCGTTCGAGGATATCACGGCCTCGCTCCAGGCGCTGGTCGATGCCGGGGTGCCGGTCTTCAAGCTCCAGGAGGCGGCCGCGCTGCGCATGCCCGAGGTGAACCCGGACGTCATCGACACGCTGCGGCCGTTTGCCGATACGGTCTATCTCACGCAGACGGTCGAGATGCGCCGCGGGCAGCTGAGGCGCTACCTCAACCTGGAGGATGCCTTCGCCGCCTTCGAGGCCGATCCGGGGCCACGCGAATGGCGCACCCATTTCCACGTCCCGGTTTTCCTCGACGATCTGGGACCGTTCCGGACCACGCGGTTCGCGATCCAGGACGCGCTTGCCTTTCCCAAGGCGCACAAGGTCTCCGATCAGCTCGAGCTCGAGACCTACACCTGGGATGTCCTGCCGGCCCGCTTGAAGACCGGCGATATCA
>CAYFYS010000187.1:0-5018 GCA_964347365.1 uncultured Rhodospirillaceae bacterium
GGGTATCCTTTCGCGTGCGCGCAGCGATCTTAGCACGCCGGCGCGCATGCTTCGTGACTTCGCACGCGCCTTGGCCGATAATGCATCAGCGCAGCAAAGGAGGCGCGACAATGGCGAAGTTCGTCATCCAGTCGCACGGCCGCCTGCAGGAATGGGTCGCCGAGGAACACGGGTATTTCAGCGACGAAGGGCTCGATTACGCATTCATCCTCGGCCGCCCCGCCAACTGGTCGACAGGGATCGGCGGCATCCAGGACGCACCGCCGGAGACCAGGCGCGGCGCCTTCGAATCATACGAAGCCGGACGGGCGTGCAACGTCTCCTCGGCCTGCCACTGGACGGTGAACATGGCCGCCTCGGCCGGCCACGGGAAAATGTGGGGCGAGGCCTATTCCGTCACCCCCTCGGCGATCTTCGTGCCGCCGGACTCCGAACTCCAGCGTCCGGAGGACCTTGCCGGCGTCCCCGTCGAGGTCGGCTACCATTCGGGCAGCCATTACGCGACGCTGCAGGCGCTGCTGCGCTTTCTCGACATCGACCGGATCAATCTCCGCTTCGGCGGCGTCCTGTGGGATCGCCTGGCCTTGCTGGTCGACGGCAAGGCCCGGGCGGGCAACGCCTTCGGCGCACCCTATTACGTCCTGGAGCAGCTCGGCTACCGCAAGATCGTCGATACCACCTTCATGATCGGCGCGCTGGTGACCAGCGATGCGGCGCTCGACGACGTCCAGAAATATTACCGGGCACTGCGCCGCGCCCAGCGCGATATCGATCTCGAGCCCGAACGCTACACCCGTTATTTCCTGCGCGAGCTGCCGGAACGCTATCACGGGATGGTCGACGTCCGCCGGATGGGTCCCGGCGAACGCATCGTCTTCGAACCCTATACAAGGGCGATGTTCGAGCGCACCCATCGGTGGATCAACGACCTCGACCTGTTCCCGGAGGAGCAGAGAGGCGCGGGCGGCTACCGCGACTCCGTGGTGTCGGGAGCCGCGGCAGCAGAGTAGGGCCGGCCCGCTATTTCCACCGGACCCGCCCCATCTGGGCACCGAACGGGTTGATGATCCCCTCGTCGATGTCCAGATCCTTGTCGTGGACGAACACCGAGGGCAGGCCGGCGAGGGGGACGATATAGGCCTGTTCGTTGATGCGGTTGAAGATCTTGCGGTAGATCTCCTCGCGCGCGGCGGTATCGAAGGTGGCGCCGGCCGCCTTCATCCACGCCTCGATGTGCCCGTCGCCGTAGTAGTTGCGTGCCTTGCTCCCAAAATAGAAGCTGACCAGGGCGTCCGAATCGGGCACCCCACCGGAGCTGAACTGGTGGACCAGCGCCTGGATCTTCCCGCCGCGCTGGAGCTTGCGATAGGCGCCGAAGGTTACGCTCTTGAGAGAGGCCGGCACGCCGACCGCCCGGAGATAGCCGGCGATCGCCTCGGCGACCTTGCGTGCTTCCGGCAAGGTGGTGATCTGGAGTCTGAGCCCCGTCTTTCCGGCGGCGGCCAACAGCTTCTTCGCCTTCGCCGGGTCGTGGGCGGGCGGCGGGACGTCGAAGACGCAGCCGATCTGGAGCGGTTTGCAGATCGAATCCATCTTCTCGACCGCCTCGCCGCCGGCGAAGATGTTGCGGCGGATCGAATCGCGGTCAATGGCATGGATCAACGCCCGGCGCACGTTGCGGTCTTTCAGATCGTCGTTTCCTGTACGGCCGATCGCATCGAAGGCGATGTAGCGAAACAGGATCCCGTTGCTGACCGTCGCCGCGAAGCGGGGGTCCAGGGCGAGGTTGTCGGCCTGGTCCTTGGGCACGTTGTGGATCATGTCCAGACCACCGGTGACGAGCTGGGCGACCTGGGTCTGGACGTCGGGAATCGGCATCACGTGGACGTTGCGGATCGCCGCGCGCGGCTTGGAGGGGGCACCATGGCTATAGGCGTCGTTGCGTACCATCCGGACCCCGGTATTGGGATCGTAGGCGACGACCTTGTAGGGGCCGGTCCCGATCGGGGCCTTGCCGAAAGCCGCCTTGTTCCGGAGCCCGCCGTGAGCATCCGACGGGAAGATCGGGATGCTGACCGCAAACCGCGCCAGGGCGACCGCGCGCGGCCCCTTGGTGGTCACCCGCACGGTGTAGCGGTCAATCTTCTCCGCCTTGTCGATCCACAGGAACCGGGTCTTGATGCGGAACTTGACCTTCGGGTCGGCGAGCCAGTTGAGCGTGTAGACGACATCCTCGGCATCGAGCGCCGAGCCGTCATGGAACCTCACATCCTCGCGCAGGCGGAACTCGTAGGTCGTCGGGTCGATCCGCGTCCAGGATTTGGCGAGCAGAGGCTCGAACGCTCTCCTGTGCTCGTTGTAGGTTATGAGCGTGTCGAACACCGCGTGCGCGGTGAAAGCGGTCTCTCCCTTCGGGTCGTAGACCAGATCGACGCCCGGGATCGGGTCGTAGAAGCCGATCCGCAGCGTGTCCTTCGATTTCTGCGCCAGCGCGGGCGCAGCGGCCATCAACCCCGCCGCCGCGGCGGCAACCACGATCCTGCTCGTCATCCCTCGTCTCCCTTTCACCCCGGATCTGCTCACCGGATCGGATTGCGGGACTATAGCACCTCCCTCCCCCGCATGGGATCGGTGCAGCGCAGGCGGCACGACCGATCCCCGGCAGCCCCGGTCAGGTCCGGTGAATGGATGCGCAGCACCCTTTGCGGGTAAGCTGACCGGGTACGCGGCCAGGCCGGGCGAGGCAGAGGACAGCTTCATGATCATCGATTGCCATGCGCATGTCAGCGCACCGGCCGAGCTTTGGGCCTACAAGGCGACGCTGCTTGCCCATCGCGGCTCTCACGGCCGCGGCAGGGTGGTCGTCGATGACGACGAGATCCGCAAAGCCGTGGAGGAGAAGCACTTTCCCGGCTCCGGGCGCAGCCATCTCGACTACATCGACGAGCTCGGCACCGACATGCAGCTCGTCTCGCCCCGACCCTTCCAGCTCATGCATTCCGAGAAGCCGGCCCGGCTGGTGCAGTGGTTCCACGAGGAATGCAACAACATGATCCACCGCGAAACCCTGCTTTACCCGGACCGTTTCGTCGGTATCGCCGGCTTGCCGCAGCCTGCGGGGGAACCGCTCGACATGGCGATCGCCGAGCTCGAGCGTTGCGTGACCGAACTCGGCTTCAAGGGTTGCCTGTTGAACCCCGACCCTTACGAGAACACCGGCGTGCACCCGGCCGCCCTCGGCGACCGCTACTGGTATCCGCTCTACGAGAAGCTCTGCGCGCTCGACGTCCCGGCGCATATCCACGGCACCGGGTCCAAGTCGGACCGCGAGCCGTATTCGCTGCGCTTCATCAACGAGGAGACCACGGCGGTTTATGGGCTGGTCAACTCCACCGTGCTCGACGATTTTCCCGATCTCAAGATCGTCGTCAGCCACGGCGGCGGCGCGATCCCCTATCAGCTCGGCCGCTTCGAGTCCGGGACCCTGCGCCGGCAGGGCGCGGAGCGGTTCAGCCAGCGCATGCGGCGGCTCTACTACGACACCGTCCTTTACACCCCCGAAGCGATCGCGTTGCTGATCCAGGTCGTGGGCGTCGATCGCTGTCTGTTCGGCGCCGAGTGCCCGGGCGTCGGCTCGTCGGTCAACCCCGATACCGGGCGGCGCATGGACGATGTCGCCCATCACATCAAAGCGTTCGACTGGCTCCAGGAAAGCGACAAGGAGAAGATCCTCAGCGGTAACGCCCGCAAAGTGTTCGGACTCGGCGGTTGACCGGCTCGGTCCGCAGGAGCAACGGGGATGGGGCGCTTCCTCCTCCAGCGGCTGGCGGTGGCGCTGCTGGTCGCGGTTACGGTCTCGATCATCGGTTTCGCACTGCTCCGGGTCTCGGGCGACCTTGCGGCCGATCTCGCGGGCGAGGATGCGACACCGGAGGAGGTCGCCGAGATCGCGGCCCTTTACGGGCTCGACCGCCCCCTCTACGAGCAGTATCTGACCTGGGCGGGCAAGGCGCTTACCGGAGATCTCGGCCAGTCTCTGTTCACCAACGAGCCGGTCACCGATCTGATCCTGGAGCGGGTCGGTGTGACGGTCCTGCTGTCGGTCTATGCGCTCGTCCTGGCGCTCGTGATCGCGATCCCGCTCGGCGTCGCCGCCGCGGTCCGGGCCAATAGCTGGATCGACCGCCTGGCGCTCGCGGTCGCAGTGTTCGGCCAGGCGATCCCGAATTTCTGGTTCGGGCTGATCCTGATCTACCTTTTCGGGGTGGTCCTGCGCGTGCTGCCGATCTCGGGCTCGGCGAGCTTCGCCCATTTCGTACTGCCGACGGTCGCGCTCGGGACCGCGGTCATGCCGGCGCTCATGCGCCTGACGCGGACCGGGATGATCGAGGTCCTGGAGGCCGATTTCATCCGTACCGCCCGGGCCAAGGGGCTGCGGTCGCCGACGGTGCTGTTCAAGCACGCGCTGCGCAATGCGATCCTGCCCGTGGTCTCGCTGTCTGCGGTCTCGCTCGGCTTTCTGCTCGGCGGCTCCGTGATCGTGGAGACCGTCTTTGCGCTGAACGGGATCGGGCTGCTTGCCTACGAATCGATTTTGAGGAGCGACTTCCCGGTCCTCCAGTCGATCCTGGTTTTCGTCTCTCTGGCCTATATCGTGCTGACCCTGGTGTCGGACCTGATCAACGCTCGCCTCGACCCGCGCATCCGGCTCGGCTAGGCGATGGCGAACCGGGTCTTCACCGATGCGTTCACCCTCGCCCCGCCTTCGCCGCGCGAGATCATGCGCCGGCGCGCGCGCGGCCATGTCGGATTCCTGATCGGAGCGGGGTTCGTCTTGCTGACGGTGCTGTCGGCGGTCTTCGCGCCATGGCTCACCGCGTTCGATCCGTTTGCGCAGAATCTCGAGGCCCGGCTCCTGACCCCGATATGGGGCCAGGGCGGCGGATGGACCCAGGTCCTCGGTCCCGACTCGCTGGGGCGCGACTACCTGACCCGCATTCTTTACGGCGCCCGGATCT
>CAYFYS010000188.1:0-5017 GCA_964347365.1 uncultured Rhodospirillaceae bacterium
CGCGCACACGCCGATACGCCGGCGATATTCTGCGGCGATACCCTGTTCAACGCCGGCGCCGGCCATTGCAAGAGCGGCGGTCATCCCGATTCACTCTATGGCACCTTTGCCGGCCAGCTTGCAGGCCTGCCCGAGGAGACCCTGATCTACCCGGGGCATGACTACATCGTGAACAATCTGAACTTCACGCTCGACCGGGAGCCCGACCCCCGGCGCGCCGCGGCGCTGAGGGCCGAGGTGGAGGGCCAGGACACCCACGATGCCATGGTGACGACGCTGGGCCTGGAAAAGGAGATCAACACGTTTTTCCGCCTCCAGAGCCCCTCGGTGATCGCCAGGCTGCGCGAGGCCTTTCCCGACCTGCCTGAAGAGCTGGACGACAAGACGGTCTTCCTGAAGCTGCGCGAGCTGCGCAACGTCTGGTAGCCGGCGCGATCTGCGCCGGCCCCGGGACATTGCAGGCGGAGAACACCCCAATGGACGGCGATCGGGCGCTCCTCGACTGGCCCGAAGACGGCATCACCCGCGCTCCCTACGCCGTCTTCTCCGACCCGGCGATCTACGAGGCCGAGATGGCGCGGATCTTCCGCGGCCGCATTTGGCACTATCTCGGCCTCGAAGTCGAGATTCCCAACAGCGGCGACTACCGGCTGATCCAGGTCGGCGAAGTACCGGTGATCGTGCTGCGCAACCCGCGGGGCGGCATTACCGCCCTGGTCAATCGCTGCGCCCACAAGGGAACGATGCTGCTCTACGAGCCCTTCGGCACCGTCAAGGAGCTGATGTGCATCTACCACAACTGGACCTACGATCTCGAAGGTGCGCTGTGCTCGATCCCCTTCGACAAGGGGATCGACGGCAGGGGCGGCATGCCGCAAAGCTTTCGCAAGGCCGATCACGGGCTCGACCACCTGCGGGTGGAGACCATCCACGGGTTGATCTTCGGCACCTTCACCCCCGAGACCGAGGCGCTTGCGGAATATCTCGGCCCGCAGGTCGTCGCCAGCATCGGCCGCGTGGCTGGTCGGACCTTTCGCGTCCTGGGCTATTACAGCCAGCTTCTGTCCTCGAACTGGAAGCTCTACTGCGAGAACACCACCGATCCCTATCATGCGACGATCCTCCACGCCTGGGCCACCAAGCTGAAGCTCAACCGCTTCACCATGGAGGGTGCCATCGAGATGGGGCGCGGTGGCTGGCATCAGTTGAGCTGGTCCCGGATGGCAACCGACAGGGGCGGGGAGGTTTATGACACGTCGGCCTTCCGGTCCGGGTCCGGCTCGCTCGACGGGTTCGGCCTCAACGACCCGTCGGTGATCGCGCAATGGGACGACTACGGCGACGGGACGACGACCTTCATCCAGACCGTGTTTCCCAACTTCGTCCTCCAGCAGATCCACAACACGCTGGCCACGCGCTACATCGTGCCGCGCGGCCCGCGCGCCTCGGAGCTGTTCTGGACGATCCTGGGCTATGCCGAGGACGATGAGGAGAAGATGCAAATCCGTCTCAAGCAGGGCAATCTCATCGGGCCGGCGGGCTATATCTCGCTGGAGGACGGGATGGTGGGCGCCCTGGTGCAGCGCGGCATCGCCGGGTCCGCCGACAAGGCCTCGGTGATGGAGATGGGCGGGCGGTCGATCGAGACCATCCGCAACTCGCGCGCATCGGAATGCGGTGTGCGCGGCCTGTGGACCGCCTATCGGACGCTGATGGCGCTGTAGCCGTGCCTCAGCCTGCCGGGCGCAGGCCGGACCGTTGGACCGCGCGCGGGATCGCCCCCGGCCCGACCGGCGCCATCAGGTGCACGCCCGCCACCCCGGGGGTCTGTGCGAGCTGCTGCATCAGTTCCGCGCAGATCTCGATCCCCTCGGCGCGCGAGCCGTCGGTGAGGTTGAGCGCATCGACCGCCCCGCGCAGTTCCTCGGCAAGCGCGATCAGCCCGTCCGGCGCGCCGGAGACCGGCGGGACGATCTCAGCGGTGATGACGAACGTGCCGTCCAGCAACGTCCGGGAGAGGCGCGAATCGATCGCGGTCCTCGGGTTGGTCTCCATCCCCGGACCGCCGCCACAGGAATGGATCCCCAACAGTCGCCCGCCGGGGGCGAGGCTGCGGGCCAGCGGCGCCAGGATCTGGTTGGCCTTGAACGCCACCGGCATGCGCGCGCGGTAGGGTTGGGAGGCGATGATCAGATCGTAGTCGGCACCGCCCCGCCCGGGGCGCGGGATGACCCGGTCGAGCAGGAACTTGTGGTCCTCGCGATAGATCACCAGCACCGACGGCCGGACATAGAGCGGGTTGCCGGTCCGGACGCTCGCCCTGACCTGCCAGGTCTCGCCGAGTCGGGGCTGCAGCCCGGCGATCTGTTCGTGGAACTCGTGGGCGGAATCGCCGGACAGCGGGACCTCGATCCAGTTGAGCGCAGCGGCCGCAGCCATGGTGCGCGGCATCAGCCAGGGCGCCTCGGTGTAGTACAGGTTGGTGATCACCAGCACGGTCGCCGGGTGCTCGTGGAAGCGGTCGGGCATCTTCTCCAGGCCGAGGCGGACATCCTCCAGGCTGATCTCCTTGCCCACGATATAGAACGGCAGCGTACGGAAGCGCCGGTGCATCCGGCGCATCACCCCGGTGAGCACCGTGCCGCCGCCCATCCCGGCGTCGAACACCCTCAGGGCCGGCGGCTGGGGGTGGATGTAGGCGAGCTCCATCCCGGCTCGTTCGGCGACCACCCACTTTTCGCTGCAGGTGTTGACGAACATCAGGTATTCTTAGCGGTTGTCGTAGAATCGGAACGTGGTGCGGGTGTCCGCACCATCGGTGGCCGGCGCGCCGCCGCCCTCCCCGGGCCGCGCGGCTTCGTGTCTCAGCCCGTCGGGCGCGGCATCGGACAGGAAGCGGCGCACCCGCGCCACGGTGGCGGTTGTCTTCCCCTTGCCCTGGCGCAGCCGGCCGACGAACTTGCCGTCATTGACCACCCGGCGGCCGAACGTGGTCTCTGCGATGCCTACGCCGAGGCAGAAATCCTCGATCTCGCCGATCAGGTCTCGGTGCGTGTCCATGCGACGCCCCGATTCGACATCGTTTTTCCCATCAATTTCATATTAGAGAATGACAGATGACAATATTGGTATACTTCCCAATAAATGCGTTATTTCAATATATTAGAGGTATCCTGTAATGGGGTATTTCCCATTACAGTGCCTGCGGTGACCGGTCTCGCCGCGGCGATCGGCGGGCGCGCGCCACCGGCCCGGCCGGTCTGCGATTGCCAAACCGGTCCGCGCGGCGGCAAGCTGGCGCGACGCCGCAGACCTTGGAGGAGGGGATTGGTAATGGACACGCCGAGCGCAGAATTCACCCAGGCCGGGAAGATCGCCCATGTCGGCCTGCTGAGCACGCTCAGGGACAAAGTGCGACCGCCGCACACCGCGCTGGTCGTCATCGACGTGCAGAACGACTTCTGCGCGCCGGGCGGCATGATGGACCTTGAGGGCTACGACCTCGCCCCGGTGCAGGCGATGGCAGCGCGTCTGCCGGCGCTGATCTCGGCTGCGCGCGCCGCCGGGGTGCTGGTGGTCTTCGTCAAGAACGTCTATTCCAGCACGCGCAACTTCTACCTCTCCGATGCTTGGCTCGAACAGGCTGCGCGCGTGCGGGCGGGCAGCTACACCACGCGCGCGGTCTGCGCGGAAGGTTCCTGGGATGGCGACTTCTACGGCGATGTGCGCCCCGAACCCGGCGACCCGGTGGTGCGCAAGCACCGCTTCAGCGCCTTTGCGAACACCGATCTGGAGACGATCCTGCGCGCGCACGGCATCCGCACGCTGGTGTTCACCGGGGTTGCCACCAATGTCTGCGTGGAGACTACCGCGCGCGAGGGGTTCATGCGCGACTACTATGTCGTGTTCACTGCCGACGGCACGGCGACCTATGCCGCCGAAGACCACGAGGCGACGCTGCGCAACATCGCGCGGTATTTCGGTCAGGTCGTACCGGTGGGCGAGGTGCAGGCGATCTGGATGGCCAACGAGCCCGCCACCGACGGCGCGCCGGCCCCGGTTTCGGCATCGCGCTGAGGCGTCGCGCCGGCCTTACCGCGCGAATGCCTGGGCGATCGCCCGGCGGACGGCGGCGGCGTGGATCCGACGGTCGATGGAATTGAGCCCGGGGCAGGCCTCGGCGACGGCGGCGCGCGCTTCCTCGGCGTCCGGCCCGCCGGTCTGAAACGTGGCCAGGCGCCTGGACAGGCCGTCCAGCAGGATCGGCGGCGCGTCGGTACCGCCGAGGACCACGCGGCCCAGGCCGCGCTCGGGATCGAACACCGCCGCCCCGATCGATTCGGCGAGATCGCCGGCCTTCTTGACCACCTTGTAATAACCCCAGCGCGCGGCCCGGGAGAGCACCGGCACCCGGATGGCGGTCAGGATCTCGTCCTCGGCGAGCGCGCAGACAAAGGCGCTCACGAACAGCGCCTCGATCGGGATCGCGCGTTCGCCACGCGGACTGCGGACCTGGACCGCAGCACCCAGCGCCGCCATCGCCGAGGGCCAGTCGCCGCCCGGGTCGACATGGGCGAGGCTGCCGCCCAGCGTGCCGCGGTTGCGCACCGCCCGGTAGGCGATGCCGCCCGCCACCGCGCGCAGCATGCCTGCGGTCACGTCGGGGATCCTACCGTCCTCGATCATCGCGTGGGTGATCGTGGCGCCCACGTGCAGCGTGTCGTCCCGGCGTTCGCAGGACCGCAGCCCGGCAATGCCGCCGATATCGACCAGCAGCGACGGCCGGGCGAGCCGGAGGTTCATCATCGGCACCAAGGACTGGCCGCCCGCCAGCACCCGCCCCGTGCCGCCCGACTGCGCCAGCAGGGCGATCGCCGCCGCCAGGTCGGTCGGCCGTTCGTAGTCGAACCGGGCCGGTTTCATCCTGCCGCCGCCTCGATCGCCCGCAGCACGCGCCGCCGGCTCATCGGTGTCTCGCGCAGCTCGGCACCCACGGACTTCAGCGCATCGTTGATCC
>CAYFYS010000189.1:0-5000 GCA_964347365.1 uncultured Rhodospirillaceae bacterium
GAAGCCGTCGCCCGGCATACGATGTACCGGACGGAAACGCGCTGGCCGGGCTACTACTACCGGGCCGATCATCCCAAGCTGGACGACACCAACTGGCATTGCTTCACCCTGTCGCGTTACGACCGGGACTCCGGGACGTGGGAGATGGACAAGACCCCGGTCCATCACATCGTCGATTGAACACAGAGCGTCAGGGATCCGTTCGGCGGTGCCCGAAGCCGGCGATCGCATGCTCATCGCCCAGATCAGCGACACCCACATTCTGGCCCGCGCCTCGAGCCATCCCTTCGCGCAGCACAGGGTCGGCTGGCTGCGCCGCTGCGTAGCGGACATCAACCGGCAACGGCCCGATGCGGTGATCTTCACCGGCGATACGGTGCAGTACGGCGAAGCGCAGGAATATGCCCATCTGCGCAGTCTGCTGGCGCCGCTGCAGGCACCGCTCTACCTGATCCCAGGCAACCGCGACGACGTCGCGGCGCTGCGCACGGCGTTCCGCGACCGGCCGTACCTGCCCACGACCGGCGACTTCTTTCATTACGCGATCGAGGACCATGCTTTGCGCCTGGTGGGCATCGACTCCACCGCGCCGGGCGAGCGCAAGGGCGTCTTTTGCCCGGCGCGCGCGGCGTGGCTCGATACCGTGCTCAGCGAGGCCATGGACCGACCGACGCTTCTGTTCATCCACCACCCGCCCTTTGACATCGGCGATCACTACATCGGCGGCTATCGCCGGACCGAAGAAGCCGCCGCGCTCGCCGCGGTGGTCCGCCGCCACCGGCAGGTGGTGGGGCTTGTCTGCGGCCATGTCCATTGTCTGGACAAACGCCCCTGGGCCGGGACCGTGGCAAGCGTGATGCCGAGCATCGCCGTCGATATCCGCAAGGGCATCGACGAGACCGAGGCGGGGCGCCGGCCCATCTACATGCTGCACCGCCTGTCGGGCGGGACCGACCTCGTCAGCCTGGCCCGGAAAGCGCCGTCCTAATACTGTCCTTCGGGCGGCAGGCCGAACGCGTACTGGCCGTACATCGACATCACGGCGTCGAAATTGAGGCTGATATGGTGGGTGATCGCGGCAACATCCCGCCAGGCGCGCTGGATCGGGTGGTCGTGCTGCAACATCCGCCCGCCGGCCGCATCGAAGACCAGGTTGATCGCTGTCTGCGCCTCGTAGGTCATGAAGGATTGGGTGCGCCGGTTGCACAATCGCCGCTCCATCGAGGTCCTGCCTTCACGCCACACCTCGTCCTCGGCCGCGGCAACGTCGCGCTCGGCGAGCGTGCGCCCGGCATCGATCCGCGCAGCCGCCTCGCCGATTCGTCGCTGGACGGTTTGGAAGTCGGCGATCCGCTTGCCGCCCGGGACCACCGCGCCGTGGGTTTCGCGCACCCGGTTCTCCGCAACGAAACGGGACAGCGCGCCGGAAGCGGCGCCAACCGAGGGCATCGCGAGCGCGAACGGGACCGAGGTCAGGAGCGAGATCCGATAGAGCGGGCTGACGTTGGCCTCCGCGCCCGGTGCAGCGCTGCGGACCGCATCGGGAATGCGCAACACCCGATGATCGGGCACGAAGACATCCTCGACGAGGACGTCGAAGCTTCCCGAACCGGCGAGCCCGACCGGCCGCCAGCTCGCCCAATCGATGGCGTAATCCGCCTTGGGCACCAGCGCGAAGCACGGCACCGGCCTGCCTTCGGGGCCCACCGGCAGCGTCACCCCGCACAGGTTCCAGTCCGACGAAGGCGCGCCGCTGGAAAACGGAAACCGCCCCGACAGCCGGTGGCCGCCTGCCGCCGGGGTCGCCCTGCCGACCGGCGCGTAGGAGCCGGAGATGACCGCATCGGGGTCGGCGCCCCACACCTCGTCCTGGGCCTCCTTGGGGAACAGCCCGGCAAGCCAGCCATGCACCATGTAGAGCCCGCACACCCAGGCGGTCGAGGCGCAGACCTCGGCCAGGGCGAAGCTGGTCTGGAGCAGCGCAGAAAACCCCATCTCGTATCCGCCATGGGCGGCGGGCTGGATGGTCCGGTGCAGCGCGGTCGCCTTGAAGCGTTCGATGACCGCGTCCGACACCCGGCATTCGGCCTCGCACCGGGCAGCCCGAGATGCGACATCCCCGACCATGGCGTGCACGCCGGCGATCATCGAGTCACGAGATGGCACTTCCGGCCTCGGTACGGCGACCGGTGCGGTGTTCATGGCTTTCCTCCCGTCAATCCGGCCTCGATCGGGCGTTGGGCCGTCGCCACACTCTCGCGCGCCCGAGGGGGTGGCCTGGAGCCGGTCTGCACGCAACCCGGTCACAGCCCGAACGTGAACCGGCTCCCCAGGTTGGAGCCGACCAGGCGGTTGGGCATACGGCGGCGCATCGCCTCGGTAAACGCCACGCCCGTGCAATGCATCGGGATCACCACGTCGGGGTCGAGCGCCTCCAGCGCATCAACGGTGTGTGCGATGTAGTCGGGCTTCGACGTGGTGAGGTGGAACCCGCCCACAACGGCATGCAGCTTGTCGATGCCCGACACCGCCATGGCCGTCCTGACCGAGTTGACGATCCCGGCATGGCCGCACGAGGAGATCACTACCAGCCCCCTGCCGCGGACGATGTAGCAGGTCGCGTGCTCTTCGGGGTGGCTGTCGGCTACCAGTTCGCCGCGGCGTTCGGCATCGGAAAAATGATCGAATTTCTGGACCATGGAGCCGCCGGTCACGACCTCGAAACTGTCGCGACCGATATAGCCGCTGGTGAACGCACCGTGGAGCGCGCGCGGGTCGGGGCAGCAGACCGGGACCACGTCATTGGCCAGAAACGCCGTCCGGTCGGGTGCGCCCCAGCAGACGAAGCCCGGCTTCGCATCGGGCCGGTTCGACGGCCTTCCCCTTACCCAGCGGATGTCGAAGGCATCCTCCGCGCCGACGAAAAGCGAGACGTCCTTGCGCATCCCGGCCCGATGGCGGCTTACGAACCCGTCGAGCCCGCCATAGTGGTCGCGATGGCCGTGGCTCAGAATCAGCCCGTCGAGTCGGCCGGCGTCGATGTCGAGAAGGTCGAAATTGCGATTGAGGATCTCCGGGGTGTAACCGAAATCGAGCAGATATTGCGCGCTTTCGCCGGAAGCCCGGGACTCCAGATGAAGCGCCAGCCCCCATTCCCCGGCCAGCGTGGTCATCTGGCGGCCGGGGATGCCGCCGACATGTTCGATGCTGACATGGGCGTGGGTCTCGCGCGGCAGGAAGCGCTCATAGTGGGAATCGACCACCACCCGGACGGACAGGTGATCGACCACCGGCGCGGCGAAGGGTGTCTGACGGGTGGCGCTCATGATGGCTCTCCTGGCGCGTGCGACGCAACCGATGCTGACCGATAACGCCCCGCCATACAATCGCCTGAACGCAGGCGCCGGAAATATCGCCCTTCGCGCGTGGAAACCGACATGGGACCGCAAGGCTTCCGGGAGGACGTCATGGATCGACGACAGATGCTGCGGCGGCTGGCGCGGATGGGCGGGCTGGCCGCGCTCGGCGGGCCCGAGCCGCCTTCGGCGGCACGCGCGGCGGGACCGGCACCAACCCGGTCCCGGATCGAAGGACCGTTCTATCCCTAGCACAAGCCGGACGAGCGCGACGGGGACCTGCTTCATCGCGCGGGCAGCGGCCCACGGGCGCAGGACGAGGCGCTGGCGCTCAGCGGGCGGGTGCTGGGCACCTCCGGCCCGTCCGGTCGGGGGCGCCGTGATCGAGATCTGGCAGGCCGACAACGACGAGGTTTACGTTCACCCGCGCGCGCCGGGCCGGGTGTCCTTCGATCGGGCGTTCCAGGGCTAGGGCGCGGTGCGGGCCGATGCCCGGGGCGGTTACCGGTTCCTTACCATCGTACCGGTGCCCTGTATGGGCAGGCCGCCGCACATCCATGCCAAGGTCACCGGCCCCGGGGAGTCGATCCTGACCACGCAGCTCTATCTCAGAGGTCATACCGGCAATGACCGGGACCTGGTGCTGTCGGCGCTGTCGCGAAGCCGCCGCGATGCGCTGATGAGGGATCTGCGCCCTGCCCGCACGGCCGACGGGCTGCACGGCAGGCACGGTTCGATTTCGGGATCTGAGCCCCCCGGCTCAATCCGGGTGCAGAGCAAGCACCTGGCCGGTGACCAGGTCGCTGTCCTCACTGGCGAAGAAGACGAACACGGGCGCGACCGCTTCGGCGGCGACGGACGCGCCGCGCGGGGCGGCACCGGGATGCTCCGCCCGGTGCCGGTCGCGGAAGGCGACCAGCGCCTCGGTCATCCTGGTAGCAGCGACCGGCGAGATGCAGTTGACCTGGATCCCCTCGCTACGGAGTTCGTTGGCGGCGTTCCTGGTCAGGGCGATGACCCCGCCCTTGGCTGCGGCATAGTCGGCCACGCCAAAGTATCCGCGCAGCGCGGCCGGTCCGGTAACGGTGATGATCTTGCCCCGTCCCGCCCGGCGCATCGCCGGCAGCACGGCCTGGATGCAGTTGATGCACCCCTTCAGGTGGACCGCGATCGTCCGGTCCCACTGCGCCTCGTCGATGTCCCCGATCAAGGCCGGCCGGAGGATCCCCGCATTGGCCACCAGGATGTCGATCCGCCCCCACCGGTCGAGCATCCGGCCGACCAGCGCATCGACATCGGCCCGCACGCTCGCATCCGACATCGCGGCCAGCACGCCGGCGCCGAGACCCGCGACCTCGGCCTCGACCGCGCGCAGGCGCGCCTCCTCGCTCACGCCGGTGATCGCGACATCCGCACCCTCGCGTGCGAAGGCCAGGGCCACCGCACGGCCGATCCCCCGGCTCGCACCGGTGACGAGGGCAACCTTGCCGGCGAGCCTGGTCATGTTCTCTGTCCCATCGGGCGGCCTCCTACGGCGCGCGATCGCTGGGCACCGCGCCCTTGCCGGTCCAGTCGGGCGGATCGGTGGCCTTGATGCGGCGGGCCTGCTTGACCATCTCGCGCACCGCGCCGGCAAGCGGCATC
>CAYFYS010000190.1:0-4997 GCA_964347365.1 uncultured Rhodospirillaceae bacterium
CTCCAGGACGCGGAGTTCATCGTCAACACCGGCCCCTTCCGTATCGGGGCGACGGTCGCCGACTACGAGGTCGACCTCGCCGCGGCCGCGGCGCTCGGCCTGCCGATGATCTGCGCAAACCCCGATTTGTGGGTGATGCGGGGCGCTCTCCGGGCGATCTGCGCCGGGGCGCTGGCAAGCCGTTACGAGGCGTTGGGCGGGACGGTCCGCTACCACGGCAAGCCGCATCCGGCCATCTATCGGGACTGCTTTGCGCGCCTTGCTGGCATCGCGCCCCGGCGGGTGATCGCGATCGGAGACACCCTGGCGACCGACGTCGCCGGTGCCGCTACGGCGGGAATCGCCGCTGCTCTGGTGCCCGGCGGCATCCACGGCGAAGAACTCCGATGCGCACACGGCGCCGCGCCCGATCCGGCGGCGCTCGCAACCCTGTGCGGGACCCTGGGCGTCAGGCCCGATTACGTGTTGGCGTCCCTGGCCTGGTGACGACCCGTGCGGCGGAAGGGCGCGATTCGTGGAACCCCGCGCGGCGGGGACCGTGAAGCCCCGCATGACGGGCGCGGGATCCCCGCGTCGGGGTGGAGCCTGCGATGCCGGCGCTGCTGCTGACCGTCTTCGTCGATCTGATCGGGTTCGGCATCGTGCTGCCGCTGCAGCCGTTCTATGCCCAGGCCTACGGCGCCAGCCCCGGCACGGTGACGATGGTCGCAGCTTCCTACACCGCCGCGCAGTTCGTCTTCGCGCCGCTGTGGGGTCGGCTGAGCGACCGGGTCGGGCGCAAGCCGGTCCTGCTGGCGACATCGGCCGGGGCCTGCATCGGCTATCTGGCGCTGGCGTATACCGACAGCCTTGCCGGGCTGTTTCTGGCCCGCGCGTTCGGCGGGGTGATGGCCGGCAATATCGGCGTCGCGCACGCCTATGTCGCCGACTTGGTCGGGTCCGACCGGCGGGCCGGCGCGATGGGCAGAGTCGGTGCGGCCGCCGGGCTCGGTTTCGTCGCCGGTCCTGCCATCGGTGGCCTCCTGTCGGGGTCGGACCCGGTCAACCCCGACTTCCGGCTGCCGTTCCTGGTCGCCGCCGGGATGGCCGCCACCGCCTTCGTCCTGGCGCTGGTGCTGCTGAAGGAAAGCCGCGCCCGAACCACGCCCTTGCGGCTGGGCCGGGACCGGCAAGCGGGGCGGGCGGCCGGGTGGTGGCGGCGGGTCCGCGAGACCGGAATCGCGCCGCTGCTGGTGCTGGTGTTCGCCACGCCTATGGTCTTCTCCGGCATCGAGACCGTGTTCGCGCTGTGGTCCGAACGGGCGTTCGGCTGGGGGCCGGTGACCAACGGGTACATGTACACCTTCATGGGCGCGACCGCGGTGTTGGTTCAGGGCGTGGCGGTCGGCCCGATCGCCACGCGGCTGGGCGAGCACTACGCCGTCGTCCTGGGCATGGGCGCGGTCGCAGCGGGTTGCCTCGTCCTGCCACTGGCCGGCGGCGTCGGCCTGGTCATGGTCGGGCTCGCGCTGATCGTCTTCGGCGTTTCGGTCTGTGGTCCTGCGCTGGCGTCTCTGGTCGCCGCGCGGGCGCCCGCGCACGAGCGGGGCGCGCTGCTCGGCCTGTCGCAATCGGCCGGCGGTCTCGGCCGCGTCATCGGCCCGGCGCTTAGCGGCACAGTGCTGGGCGCGTTCGGCCGGGACTGGCCGTTTCTGCTGGGCGCGCTGGCGATGGCCTGCGCTGCCGCGCTGGCCCTGGTGCTCGCGCGGCGGCACCGCAGCGCTGGAAGCTTGACGAAGGCCGCTCCGGGCGACTAGTGTGCCGTGGTCTCGCGCCCAGGGTCGGGGCGGGCTCTCTAGCACCGGGGTGGGAAGCATGGCACGGCGCTGCGGCGTGACCGGCAAGGGCGTGCTGACGGGCAACAATGTCAGTCACGCCAACAACAAGACCAGACGGCGGTTCCTGCCGAATCTGCAGGGCGCGACGCTGCTGTCCGGCACGCTGGGCCGGTCGGTCCGCCTGCGGCTCAGCGCAAGCGCCATCCGTTCGATCGAACATAACGGCGGTCTGGACGCATATCTCATGAAAACCGCCGATGCCCGCCTGACGGCGGAGGCTCGCCGGCTCAAGCGCAGGATTAAACGCGCCGCCGCTACGGGCTGACCGGCCGGCCGATCCGACCCGTCTGGACGTGCCGCACGCGCGGCCACCGCGCGGCGCGGCTGCGCGCATCGGCGCATGTCTGCGCAGACGGTGGGCCGGCGCGGCCGAACTGGAACACGTCGCTGCGATCGATTGTTACGGACGCCGGGCGAGGGGGAAGAGGCGATGCAGGCAACCGTGCTCGAAAAAGTGGACGCCGCGCTTGACGATGCGCTCTCGCGCGATGTCACCCAGGGCCTGGTCCGCACCGACAGCACCTGCGGCAAGGAGGCCGTGCTCGCCGTCGAACTCGAGAACCGGATCAGGGAGCTCGGCATCGGCCGGGTCTGGCGCGAGGAGGTCTTCGACGGCCGGTCCAATACGCTGTGGGAGGTCGACAGCGCAAGGCCCGGCCCGCACCTGCTGTTCACCGGCCACCTGGATACCAAGCCCGTGTGCGAGGGCTGGACCCGCGATCCGTTCGACGGCGCGATCGAGGGCGCGCGCATGTTCGGCCACGGGGTGATGGACATGAAGGCCGGGCTCGGCTGCCAGATCGGCGCGATCAAGACCCTGGCCGAGTCCCGACTCGATTTCGCGGGCAAGATCACCTTCGCTGCGGTGTGCGACCACATGGGGGATCAGACCGGCAGCATCGATCTGTTCCGTCGCCATGCGTTCGATCACTGCATTCTGGGCGAGTTGACCGGCATGCAGATCTATGTCGCCCATCGCGGCCGCTGTTATTTCGATGTCTCCACCATCGGGCTGTCCGCCCATACCTGTCACAAGGACCGTGCGGTGAACGCGATCGAGAAGATGCTGCCGGTCGCCGAAGCGATTGCCGGGCTGCGCTATTTCCCCAGGATCAGCGAGGAGATGAAGGCGCTCGTCGGGCCCGAGCTCTACATTGCGGTCGGACGCATCTTCGGCGGGTTGTTCCCCGGCGGCCCGTCGATGATCCCCGATCGCTGCACCATCCGTATCGACACCCGGCCGCAGCCCGGGGTTCCGCTGGAGGAGGTTCGCGCGGATATAGAGGAGGCGATCGAGCGCGCCTGCGCGCGCGACCCGCAGATCAGAACCGAACTGGTCGTTGCCGATCAAAAGAGCGCCTTCATGGTGCCCACCGACGCGCCGGTGGTCACTTGCCTTGCCGAGGCGTGGGAAGCGGTGATGGGCGCGCCGCCGGTCCTGACCGGCGGCTCGTGGCTCGGCGATACCGCAAGCTTTGGCCATTTGTGCCCGACGGCGATCTTCGGGCCGGGCGGCGAGCCGGTCTACCAGCCGGACGAATCGATCGCCCTTGCCGATCTGCAGGCCGCGACCCGGATCAACGCGCTGGCCGCGGCCAGACTTCTGGACGCCGCCTGAAGCCCCCCTCGGCGCGGGAGCCGGAGGCGCGGCGCTAATGCGCCATGAACACCGGCATCGGGGCGCGGGTCAGGACGTGCTGCGTCACCCCGCCCAGAATCAACTGGCGCAGGCGGCTGCGCGAAAACGCGCCCATCACCAGGAGGTCGGCGCCGATCGCGCTGGCTTCGGCCAGCAGCACCTCGCCGATCGAACGGTAGTCGGGCGACAACTCGCGGATCTCGGCCTGGATGTCATGCCAGGCGAGGTTGTTGCGGATGTCCTCCGCCGGCGGCCCCTGCTTGGCTCCGGTGGTCACCGACAACAGCCGCACGCGCCGGGCACGCTCAAGAAGCAGCGCCTTGGCCGCATGGAACGCCCGCGCCGCCGGCCCGCTGCGGTTCCAGCCGATCAGCACCTTCTCGCCGATCGTCACCGGCACCTCCTCGGGGACGATCAGGACCGGGCGGCCGGTGGCGAACAGGGCCGCCTCGGCGCTCAGCAGGTCGAGATTCGACGGCCCGCCGGCCGGCCGGCCAAGGATGACGATGTCATAACCGCCGCCGCGCCGGCTGATGATGTCCGGCCCATAGCCTTCCACCGACTCCCAGCTCACGGTGGGGTGGTCGAGCAGCGCCGGCTCGCTGCGTATCTCGAACCCGCTGCGATCGACGAAGGCATCGAAATTGGTGCGACTCTGCGCCTCGACGTCATCGGCGCGGCGGTTCAGGTCGGCTTCCAGATCCTCATTGATGAAGGGTTGAATACCCTCGTACCCCACCATCACCGTCGCCCGCGGCACATCACGGATATGGATCACCGCGATGTGAGCGTTGAATGCGCTGGCCAGCGTGCCCGCGCAGTGAAGCACCGACCAATCGGTGTCGGGGCTGATCAGGATCGCAAGGATCGACTTCGGCGTCATGATGTTCCCCGTGCTCGCGCCCCGATGGTGCGGCAGTTTGGATCGAACGACAATGTGCGCGGCGACCGGATCAGCGCGCGCGCGGCAATATGGTGGAAGGATCCGGGTGGAGCGAGACGCAGATCGGTTCCTGGTCGGTGTCGCGCTCGCGGCCCAGGGTTTCCAGAGCGCGCGCAGCGTCTTCGAGCAGGAACTCGTGGGTGTGCATCCGCTCCAGCCGGTATGTGTTGGCCTCCAGCAGCCGAAAGGCCTCCAGATAGGCCTCGCGGGCCTGGGAGTAGACGCCCTTGAGGACGAGCTCCTTGTAGATCACCGATTCGACGTCCAGATCGACGGTCTCGTCCTTGCCCTTGATGCCGCCGAGCACGATCGTCCCGCCGATCCGCGTGGCCGCGATCGCATCGCGCACCGGACCCGCGCCGCCGGGCACCACATCGAGCGCGACGTCGACGCCGGCCCCGTCGGTGATCTCCATCACGCGCGCTGGCACGTCCTCGCGGTCGGCCTCGATGGTGTGGGCGGCTCCCAGCGCTTCGGCCAGGCGGAGCTTGGAGGCGCTGCGGGAGGTGCCGGTGACGATGACCGTGCCCGCGCCCGC
>CAYFYS010000191.1:0-4992 GCA_964347365.1 uncultured Rhodospirillaceae bacterium
GCGGCGCGCCGCCGCGGTCCGTGCTCATGGGATTCGTCCGGCCCCGCGCCCGCATCCGGGCCGCCGGACCAGTGAAGGGACGGGGGTCTCCGATGCCGTCGGTGGCGAACGAAGGGCGGGAAGCCCCCGTGCAGGTGTTCCGCCTGCGGCCTCATGTTACACAAGGCGCGGGCTTGGCGCTGCGCTCAGCTTGTCTTCGGCCCGTGTGCGAAGCGCCGCCTGCCACGCGCCGGGCCGGGCTCAGCGCGCTTGTGCGGCGTGCCGGGCTTTGCTATCCCCGTCACGGGAAAACACGGCCAGACGCAACGAACGCAGCCCGGGCGCCGTTGGCGGTTTCCCCAACCGGGCGCAGCGCGGGAGGCGGCGATGATCGAAACCAGGGGGGTGGTCCATTTCACGATCCCGGTCAGCGATCCGGAACGCAGCGAAGCATTCTACCGCGACGTGGTGGGGCTGCGGACCGTCCAGCGGGTGCCGGCCGTCGGCATGGTCTTCATGACAGCCGGAGAAGACCATGTGATCCTGACCCGCTCCAAGACGCCGATCGACCCCAACCCGGGCAGAGAATTCCTCATCCACCACGCCTTCCGCGTCGATGTCGACAAGTACGATGCCGCGATCGAACACGTGAAGGGGCACGGGGTGGAGATCCTCTTCGAGGAAGACCGCCGCGATGGCGTCTTCATCGGCCGCCAGGCCTATTTCCACGACCCCGACCGCAACGTCTTGGAGATCAGCGCTCTGGAGCGGATCGGGCAGGGGTACGGTCTGGACACGGCCGAAGACTTCCTGCCGTTCGCGGGGGATACCCCGGGCTGATCACGCCTCCCGGTCCGCGATCACCAGAGGCGTCAGCGCTTGGCGCACCGGATCGGGCATCGGCGCGGACACCCGCCGGTCTTCGTCGAAAAGAACCAGCACGTTCTCCTGGCGGGCGCATAGCGCGCCGGTCTGGGCATCGAACATGCGCCCGATCTGGCGCAGGCTCCTGGTCCCGACATGGGTCCAGGCGTTTCTGACGACCAGCAGGTCGCCGGCCTTCAACTCGCGCACGAAGTCGAGCCTGGTCTGGGCGACCACCCGGGCGATCGACTGCGCGAGCCCCGACATGGTCCACAGGTGATAATCGGCATCGTCAAAGAAATGACCGTACCAGCGCACGTTCATGTGGCCGTACTGGTCGCAGTGCCAGGGAAACACCACGCCGCGAGCGGTCTCGAACCATCCCTCCATCGGTCTCGATCCTTCTTCGGGGGCAACAGGTCCGGGCGCCGCCGGGCTGGACCTGCCGGCCGTTGATTGGTAATCGCATCGGGGCGGGCATACAGTCGATCGGCGGCACGGCGCGGCGCTACGAGGCAACGATGTTGTTCATCCACAACGATGTCGTCGAGCAGATCCTGGCGATGGACGAATGCATCGACGCCCTGGAGGCCGCCTTCCGGCAGCTCGCCACGGGTGGGGCGATCCATCGGCCGCGGCTGGACATGTACGTCCCCTGCGCCCGCGAGGACGGGTATTTCCGCTGGGGCACGATGGAAGGCGCGAACGACGGCATTTTCGCGATCCGTATGAAGTCGGACATCGTCACCTGGCCGCGCGACGGCGCCGGCAACTGGCGCGAGAGCAAATACTGTGTCCAGCCGGGCACCTATTGCGGATTCATCCTGTTGTTCGATACGGCCAACGGCGCGCCGCTGGCGATGATCAATGACGGCGTGCTGCAGCACAAGCGGGTCGGCGGCGGCGCCGGCATCGGCGCCAAGCATCTTGCGCGCGCCGATGCCGCCTCGGTGGGCATGCTCGGCTCCGGCGGGATGGCGCGCACCTTCCTGGAGGCCTTCTGTGCGGTGCGCGACATCAGCCGCGTGAAGGTCTACAGCCCGACCCGCGCCAACAGAAACCTCTATGCCCGGGAGATGGCGACCAGGCTGGGCATAGAGGTCACCGCGGTGGACAGCGCGCGCGAGGCCGTCGCCGGCGTCGATATTCTATCGACCTGCACCGACAGCATGAGCCCGACCTTCGAGGCCGACTGGCTGGAGCCGGGAATGCATGTCTCGATGCTGGGCTCCGCTGAGGTGAGCGCGGCCGCAGAGGCAAGGTTCGACGTGAAGATCGCCCAGGGCGTGGGCGGGCTCCGGCTGCCGGAGAGCGCGCGGGTGAAGTCCGAGATCGGCCACAGCCCGATGGCCTATATCGCCGGCACGCAGGAGCAGATGAAGCGGCTGCCGCCGCGCAACACAGGGCCGGGTTTCGGCGGCGATTATCCCGATTACTGCGACTTGGTCGAAGGCAGAGCGCGCGGGCGCGAGAACGAGGCGCAGATCACGTTTTACCGCAATATCGGCAACCAGGGTCTGCAGTTCTCTGCGGTCGGCGGGCTGGTCTACCGCAAGGCGCGCGCAGAGGGGCTCGGCCGCGAGGTGCCGACGGAATGGCTGCTGCAGGACATCCGCGACTGACGAAGGGCGGGGCCACGCACGCGCGGTCGGTCAACATCGCGGCCCGCCATCCGGGCAGCAGACGCCGAGACCGCCCCTCCCCCGGCAGAGGAGACGGCCGATGAACGGCGCCGAGGTCATCGCAGAGATCCTTGAGCGCGAAGGGACGGAATTCCTCGCCTGCTATCCGCGCAACCCGCTGATCGAGGCCTGCGCGGCGCGCGACATACGGCCGATCCTGTGCCGCCAGGAGCGCGTGGGCGTCGGCATGGCCGACGGCTTCAGCCGGGTGCGCCGCGGCCGGTCCAACGGCGTCTTCGCCGCCCAGGCAGGCCCCGGGAGCGAGAACGCCTTCCCCGGCGTCGCCCAGGCCTTCAGCGAGAACGTGCCGCTTCTGATCCTGCCGGCGGGCCAGCCGCTGTCGCGGCAATACCGCCATCCGGTGTTCAGCGCAGCGGAGGTCTTCGCACCGGTGACCAAATGGTCCGCGCGGGTCCATTCGGTCGCCGCGCTGCCGGAGATGCTGCGCCGTGCCTATCATGCGATGCGCACCGGCAAGGGCGGCCCGGTGCTGCTGGAGGTCCCGGCCGAGGTCTGGGAGGCGGAGTATGAGGGCCGGATCGACTACCAACCGGTGACGCCGTTCCGGGCCGCGCCCGACCCGGCGGCGGTTGCCGAGGCGGCGCGCATGCTGTGCGCAGCACAAAGACCGATCCTGTGGGCCGGTCAGGGCGTGCTCTACGCCGGGGCGAGCGAGGAGCTCATTGCCCTGGCCGAGCTCCTGCCGGCGCCGGTGTTGACCACCAACCCGGGCAAAAGCGCCTTCCCTGAAAACCACCCGCTTGCGCTCGGCGCCAGCACGCGCTCGCGCCCGCGCATGCTGGTGGAGTTCATGGCCCGAGCAGATCTCGTCTTCGCCGTCGGATCCAGCCTGACCATCACGCCGTTCGGGCCCAACCTGCCGCCCGGCAAGCAGGTCATCCATTCCACCAATGATCCCCAGGACATCCACAAGGACTACCGGGCGGACCATGCGCTGATCGGCGATGCGCGCCTGGTGCTGGCGGCGGTGATCGCGGAAATCGGCGGCCGGCCGGACACCGGCCGATCGCTGCCCGCCTTGCAGGACGCCGTCGGTGCGGTGAAGAAGCGCTGGCTTGAAGACTGGGCGGGCGAATGCGATTCCGACGAGGTACCGATCAACCCCTACCGGGTGATTCGCGACCTGATGGCCACCGTCGACCGCGACCGGACCGTCATCACCCACGATTCGGGCAGCCCGCGCGAGCAGCTTCTGCCGTTTTGGGAGGCCACCGTGCCGGGCTCCTATATCGGCTGGGGCAAATCGACCCAGCTCGGCTACGGGCTCGGCCTCAACATGGGCGCGAAACTCGCCGCGCCGGACAGGCTGTGCATCAACATCATGGGCGATGCGGCGATCGGCATGACTGGCATGGACATCGAGACGGCCTCCCGCAACGCGATCGCGATCCTGACCATCGTCTTCAACAACGGCGTGATGGCCGCCGAGCGCGACGTGCTGTTGACCGCCACGGCCAAATACGGCGCGCTTGCCGTGGGCGGGAACTACACCAGGGTCGCCGAGGGGCTCGGCGTCGCCGCACGCCGGGTCGAGACGCCGGACGAGATTGTCCCGGCCTTGCGCGAGGGCATTGAGACCACGCGCAGCGGCGCTCCGTTCCTGGTCGAGGTCATCACCAAGCAGGGCTACGACTTCTCGCGCGATCCGCTGCCCGGCCTCTAGGGCCGATCCGCGTCCGGGCCGGGCGTGTGCAACCGTTCGAGCAGGGCCATCAGTGTTGCGCGCTCCGCCTCGTCGAGCGGCCGGGCGACCGTTGCCTCGTGCGCGTCGGACAGCGCCTTGAGCTCGGCCAGCATCCGCGCCCCGGCACGGGTCAGGACCAGCGCGTTGCTGCGCCGGTCCTGGGCCGACGGCTCGCGGCGGACCAAGTCCCGGCTCTCCAGCCGGTCGATGATCTGTACCACGGTGGAGCGGTCGAAACGCAGCGCCTCGGCGATCGAGGTCTGGCTTACACGCGGGTTCGCCTCGATCAGCAACAGCGTGCCGAACTGCGGCGGCGAGATGTCGTGGGTGCCGAGCGTCCGGTTGAAGTGCTGGAAGACCGCAACATGGGCGCAGCGCAGGTGGTAACCCAGAAGCCCGGTCAGGACACCCATCTGGATCGCGTTACCGCTCATCGACGGGTCCAGCGGCAACGCACGATGCGCGCGCGGGCGCTCAAACGGCGGCCGGGGCGGGATCGGGCAGGCTCAGCCCCAGCTTCTCCTCGACCAGGGTCCGCGCCCGGTCGACGTAGTCCTGGCGCATCTCCTCGTTGGTGCGCAGCTTGACTCCCCATTTGCGGAACATCGCATTGTTGGACGACCGGGCAGCGCCGAAGAACGGCGTCATCTGCGGAAACACGCGATCGACCGCGTCCTGGACCTGGGCGCGGGCGCCGTCGTCGGCGATCAGGTCGCTGCAGAAATCCTCGCCGAACTGGGCGTGGAAACGTTCTTCCGGCAT
>CAYFYS010000192.1:0-4985 GCA_964347365.1 uncultured Rhodospirillaceae bacterium
GGAGCGGCTGGAACGGGCTCAGTGAGCGCCGGCCGCAGGCTCGCACTCTGGCTCCTCGTTTTGCTGGCGTTGCTGATCCTCGTCTACCTCCTGCGCACGATCCTGTTGCCGTTCGTCCTGGGCATGGCGGTGGCCTACTTTCTCGACCCGGTGGCCGACCGGCTGGAGCGCTGGGGGCTCTCGCGCGCGTTGTCCGCATCCGTTCTGACGATCGTCTTCCTGATCGCGGTCGCGGCCTTCTTCGTCCTGGTGGCACCGCTCCTGCATGGCCAGTTGCTGGGCTTCATCGGCCGGATACCGGTCTATGCGGAGATGCTGCGCGCGCGGGCCGAGGAGGCGCTTGTCATCATCCAGGCGAACATGTCGGAGGAAGACGTTGCGCGCCTGCGCGAGGTCGCCGCCGGCGCGGCGGCGACCATCGTCGGCTGGCTGGGCCGGCTCGCATCGGGGATCTGGAGCGGCGGTCTGGCGCTGTTCAACCTGCTATCGCTGATCGTGATCACCCCGATCGTGGCCTTCTACCTGTTGCGCGACTGGGATCTGATTGTCGCCAGGCTCGACCGCTTGTTGCCCGCCGCGAACGCGGAAACCGTCCGGGAGCAGGCCCGGCTGATTGACCGGACCCTGGCCGGCTTCGCGCGCGGCCAGGCGATCGTCTGCCTGGGGCTGGGGGTCTTCTACGCCCTGGGTCTGTCCGCCGTCGGGCTCGCCTTCGGGATCGTCGTCGGGCTGGTCACCGGGCTGATCTCTTTCGTCCCCTATTTCGGCATGCTCACCGGCCTGGCGCTCGGCCTCGGCCTCGCCTTCGCCCAGTTCGACAGCTGGCAGCAGGTCGCGATGGTCGCCGGCGTCTTCGCCGTCGGCCAGATCGTGGAGGGCAATTTCATCACCCCCAAGCTGGTCGGCGACCGGGTCGGGCTGCACCCGGTGTGGATGATCTTTGCCCTGCTCGCGGGGGGCGCGCTGTTCGGGTTGCTGGGCATCATGCTCGCGGTCCCGGCCGCGGCCACGATCGGCGTGCTGGCCCGCTTCGCCGTCGCCCGCTACGAGGCGGGTCCGCTCCATGGCGGCGCCGGGCCGGGATCCGATGGCGGCTGAGACCCAGCTTCCCCTCGCGCTGGCGCAGCCGCCTGCCTACGGGCGCGAGGATTTCCTGGTCGCCGACAGCAACCGCGACGCGCTCAGATGGGTCGATGCCTGGCCCGGCTGGCCCGGTCGGGTGCTGGTCTTGTGCGGCGAGCGGGGCAGCGGCAAGACCCACCTCGCCCATGTCTGGCGGGTCGCGGCGAGCGGCTCCGTGCTGGATGCGCGGCGGATCGACCCCGGTGCGGTGGGCCGGTCCCATCTGGTGATCGAGGCGGTCGACGAGGCGGCCGACGATGCGGCGCTGCTCCATGCGCTCAACCGGGCGAAGGATGCCGCCTTGGACATC
Source organism: uncultured Rhodospirillaceae bacterium (assembly GCA_964347365.1). Taxonomy (GTDB): domain Bacteria; phylum Pseudomonadota; class Alphaproteobacteria; order MPNO01; family MPNO01; genus CAYFYS01. The sequence continues at coordinate 1,433 of CAYFYS010000192.1, forward strand.
CTTGCCACCGCGCGCACCCCGCCCGGGCGCTGGCGCGGCCGCCTGCCGGATTTGGGCTCGCGGCTGCGGTCAGCCCCCACCGTCACGATCGGCCGGCCCGATGATGCGTTGATCGCCGCGGTCCTGGCCAAGATGTTGCGCGACCGCCAGCTCGTTGCGGGCGATGAGGTGATCGCCTATCTCGTCCGCCACATGGAGCGCAGTTTCGAGGCGGCCAGGCGGACGATCGCACAGGCCGATGCGCTGGCGCTCGCCGAACGCCGACCGATCACGGTGCCGCTGGTCCGCCGCGTCCTCCATCGCTAGCCAGGCTGTCGAGCCAGGCCGCCAACACCTCCCGCCCCGCCGCATTGCACGCCGGCGCAAAGCGCGCGCCGTCAGCCCGCAGCGCCGCAACCGACAGCCCGGCGGCGGCAAGCTCGACCGCGTGCCCGACGAACCATGACTCCAGCGCCGCCTGCCCGGTCTCCAGGTGGAACTGAAGCCCCAGCCCGTTGACACCCCAGAGGAAGGCCTGGTTCTCGCACAGGGCACTCGATGCCAGGTGCACCGCACCCTCGGGCATGTCGAAGGTATCGCCGTGCCAATGCAGCACCGATACGCCCGGTGCGCCGACCGGTGCCAGGCACGATCGACGCCCGGCCGCGCTCAGGCGCAGCGGCGACCAGCCGATCTCCTTGATGCCCGAAGGATAGACCCGCGCGCCCATCGCCTTGGCCATGAGCTGGGCGCCGAGGCATACGCCGAGCGTCGGCAGGTCGGCGGCGAGCCTCGCCTCGATGATCGCCGTCTCGCGGGTCAGAAACGGATAGGAGGCGGTCTCATAGGCTCCGATCGGCCCGCCGAGGACCACCAGTAGATCCGGATCGGCCGGATCGAACGTCGCAAGATCCGCGCGCGGCGCATCGAGATGGCGCACCGCCACGCTGCGTTCGGCCAACAACGGCGCCAGGAGGCCGAGGTCCTCGAACCCGACATGGGACAGGACCGCAGCGGTGCGGATCCGTCTCTGTGCGTCCGGTTCAGCGTTCACGGCCGATGATCCGCGGATTCCCGTCCTCGATCGTCAGCGCGATCCGGCCGTGCTTGAGCGCGAGCGCGTCCTTGCCGAAAATCTCGCGCCGCCAGCCGTGCAGCGCCGCGACATCGGCTTCGTCATCGGCGGCGATCGCTGCGACGTCATCGGTCGTGGCGACCAGCTTCTGGGCGACGCGATGCGCCTCGCAGCGCATCTTGAGCAGCACCTTCAGCAGTTCTGCGGCCGACCCTGCGTGGTTGGCCGGCCGCGGAGGCGCTTCGGGCTCGGGATAGGTCGACGGCGGCGCCGCACGGATTTCGGCGACGATATCAAGGACGGCCTGCGCGGTGTGTTGACCGATCCGGTCTGCGCCCGGCGTACGCAGCCGCGCCAGGTCGGCGGCGCTCAGCGGCCCGCACGCGGCGATCTCGCACAGCATCTCGTCGCGCAGGATACGGCTGCGCGGTACGTCGCGGCGTTGCGCTTCGGCCTCGCGCCAAGCGGCCAAGCGCCGGAAGACCGCGATATGGCGGGGCTTGCGCAACCGGTTCCTGATCCGTCGCCAGGCATCCTCGGGCGCCTGGCGGTAGGTCGCCGGATCGGTCAGCACCGCCATCTCCTCTGACAGCCAGCCGGCCCGGCCATTGCGCGCAAGCTGGGCCGACAGCTTCTCGTAGACCACGCGCAGATGGGTGACATCGGAGAGCGCATAGGCGATCAACGCCTTGCTCAGCGGCCTGCGCGACCAGTCGGTGAAGCGTTGCGACTTGTCGATCGTGGCCCGGGCGAGCCTGGCGACCAGCCGGTCGTAGCCGACCGATTCGCCGAAACCGCACACCATGGCGGCGACCTGGGTGTCGAACAGCGGCGCCGGCACGCGCCCCTGGAGACGATGGAAGATCTCCACGTCCTGACGTGCGGCGTGAAAGACTTTGAGCACGCCGGGATCGCTCATCACCGCATGGAGCGGCGCCAGGTCGATGGCCCCGGACAGCACATCGATCGCCGCGGCATCCTCAGCCCCGGCGATCTGGACCAGACACAGAACCGGCCAGTAGGTCCGGTCGCGGATGAATTCCGTATCGACGGTGACGTAGTCCGACCGGCCGACCCGATCGCAGAACGCGCGCAGCGCGTCGGTGTCGACGATGAGGGTCATGAGACGGTCTATACACCGTTTCCCCGAACCTCGAAAGCGCCGCCGCCTTCGGGTTCCTTGACAAGACCGGCATCGCGTGCGCTTTTGCGGCCGCCTCGCGGCGCCGCTCCCGTCCCATCGCGAGGTGGCCCCATGACCGAGCGACCGAGGCCGACCGATGCATGCCTATCGCACGCACACCTGCGGTGAGTTGAAGCGCGATCACCAGGGCCGGATCGCGCGGTTGTCGGGCTGGATCCACCGCAAACGGGACCACGGGAACCTTCTGTTCATCGATCTGAGGGACCGGTTCGGCATCACCCAGTGCGTGGTCGAATCCGGCAGCCCGAGTTTCGCAGCGGTCGAGGCAGCCCGTCTCGAGGCGGTGGTCACCGTGACCGGCCCGGTCGTGCCGCGCGGGGCGGAAACGGTCAACCCCGCCCTGCCCACCGGCGAGGTCGAGCTGTCGATCGAGGCTTTCGCCGTGCAGGCGATGGCCGATCCGCTGCCGCTCGAAGTCAACAGCGAGCACGACTATGGCGAGGAGGTGCGGCTCAAATACCGTTTCCTCGATTTGCGTCGGCAGAAGATGCAGCGCAACATCATGCTGCGCTGCGCGGTGATCCAGTCGATCCGGCGGCGGATGATCGAGGTCGGCTTCACCGAGTTCCAGACGCCGATTCTGACCGCCGCCAGCCCGGAGGGCGCGCGCGACTTTCTGGTGCCGAGCCGGCTTCACCCCGGCCAGTTCTACGCCCTGCCCCAGGCGCCCCAGCAGTTCAAGCAGCTCATCATGGTCGCGGGTTTCGACCGCTATTTCCAGATCGCGCCGTGCTTTCGCGACGAGGACGCGCGCGCGGACCGCTCGCCGGGCGAGTTCTACCAGCTCGACTTCGAAATGTCCTTCGTCACCCAGGACGATGTCTTGGCCACAATCGAGCCGGTGCTTGCCGGCCTCTTCGAGGAGTTTGCCGACGGCCGGGCGGTCTCGCCGGCGCCGTTCCGGCGCATCGCCTTCGCCGATGCCATGCTCCGCTACGGCACCGACAAGCCGGATCTGCGCAACCCGCTGCAGATCGCCGACGCTACCGGGATCTGGCACGGTACGGCGTTCAAGGTTTTCGCCCGCCCGATCGAGACCGGGGCGGTGGTCCGGGCGATCCCCGCGCCGGGTGCCGCGTCCCGGCCCCGCAGCTTCTTCGACAGGCTCAACGACTGGGCGCGCGAACAGGGCGCCGGCGGGCTGGGCTACATCGTCTTCGACGGCGGCCAGGCGAAGGGTCCCATCGCCCGGTTCCTCGATGAGGACCGGATAGCGGCGCTGCGCCGCCGGGCCGGCGTCGGCGACGGCGATGCGGTGTTCTTCGTCTGCGACAAGGCCGAAGGCGCGGCCCGAC
>CAYFYS010000193.1:0-4959 GCA_964347365.1 uncultured Rhodospirillaceae bacterium
GGACGGCTTGCCGCGCCGCGTGTCGTCGTCGTCCATCGCCGGCAGGTCGTCGTGGATCAGCGAGTAGCCGTGGATCATCTCCACCGCTGCGGCCATGAGCAGCGCGCGGCCGTCATCGGCACCGGCCAGCCGCGCACAGGTCCTGACCAGAAAGGCGCGCAGCCGCTTGCCGCCGCCCAGCATGGCATAGCGCATGGCCTCGTAGAGCCTGGCACCGTCTCCGGTCGGGCGCGGCAGCTCCGCGTCCAGAATCGTATCGAGCGCAACCGCCGTCTCGGCCATCGACTGGGCCAGGTAGAGTTCCGGCGGGGTTTCAGCCAAGCCCGGCAGGCTCCACACCGATCGCCCCGCTGTCGTCGAATGCGATCTTGTCGACCTTGGCTTTCGCTTCGCTTAGCTTGGCCTCGCAGTGCTTCTTCAGCGCGATGCCGCGTTCATAGGCACCGATCGCCTCGTCGAGCTTCCCGCCGCCCTCCTCCAGACGACGCACGATCGCCTCGAGCTCCGCCAGGGCGTCTTCGAATGAAAGACCCGTCAGCTCGGGCGCGCTCGTGTCGGCTTCGACCATGCCAGCCTTTCTCAGTCCCCGGGACACTAACCGCAACGCTTCGGCCCGGCAACCGACGGCGGCTCACGCCGCTTCCATCAGTTCCGCGACATGGGCGCCGACGCTGGCGGCAAGCGCATCAAGGTCGTAGCCGCCTTCGAGCGTGGCCACGATCCGCCCGTCACACGACGCATCGGCGAGGGCGCAAAGCCGCCGCGTGATCCAGGCATAGTCCGCCTCGTGGAGCCGCAACGACGCCAGCGGATCTGCGGCATGGGCGTCGAACCCGGCCGAGACCAGGATCAGGTCGGGCTTGAAGGCTTCCAACGCCGGCAGGATCGCCTGTTCCATCCCCGCGCGGAACACCGCCGAGCCGGAGCCGCCGGGCAAGGGCACGTTGACGATGTTGCCGAGCCCGGTCTCGTCCGCCCGGCCGGTCCCGGGGTAGAGCGGGAATTCGTGGGTGGAGGCGAAAAAGAGATCGGGGTCGGTCTCGAACATCGCCTGGGTGCCGTTGCCGTGGTGGACGTCGAAATCGACCACCGCGATGCGTTCTGCGCCGTGCGCCGCGCGGGCATGCAGGGCGCCGACCACGACGTTGTTGAACAGACAGAACCCCATGCTGCGCTGCGGCTCTGCATGATGGCCCGGCGGGCGGACGGCGCAGAAGGCGTTGTGCGCCTCGCCCGCAAAGACCGCATCGACCGCAGCGACGACCGCACCGGCGGCCCGCAGCGAAGCCTCGCCCGAATCGGGCGAGACGACCGTGTCGGCATCGATCCGGGCGCGCCCCTCGGCGGGAATGGCATCGAGCACCGCCTCGACGAAGGGAGCCGGATGGGCGCGGGCGAGCTCCTCCGGGCGCGCGGCCGGAGCCTGGCCGCGGATCAGCGCCGCAAACCGCTCCTCGGCCAGGGCGCGCATCACGGCCTGGATCCGCCCCGGCCGCTCGGGATGGCCCGGACCGGTGTCGTGTCTGGCCGAACTCTCATGGTGCAGGACAAGGGTGGTCATCGCCGTTCGTCCCGGCTCGAAGGGTTGCCATCATAGCGGGCGCGCGGCGAAAAAGCGCCGGCCTGCGTGTCGTCCGAACGCGTGCTAAAGCACATCGAGCGGGATTTTCAAGTAACGGGTGCCATTGGCCTCGGCCGGCGGGAAACGGCCGGCGCGAATGTTGACCTGGACGGCGGGAACGATCAGCCGCGGCATGGCGAGCCCGGCGTCGCGCTCCCGGCGCAGGGCCACGTAGTCCGCCCGTTCGATGCCGTCGCGACAGTGGATGTTGCCGCTGCGCTGTTCGGCGACCGTGGTCTGCCAGGCGTGGTCGCGCGTCCCGCCCGCGCCGTAGTCGTGGCACACCAACAAACGGGTGTCGGGCGGCAGCGACAGGATCCGGCGCACGGACGCGTACAGTCGCTCGGGGCAGCCGCCCGGGAAATCGCATCGCGCGGTACCGGAGTCCGGCATGAACAGGGTGTCGCCGACGAACGCCGCATCACCGAAGACGTAGCAGGCGCATGCCGGGGTATGGCCCGGGGTGTGCATCACCCGCGCGGCGAGACCGCCCAGGGCGAAGGTTTCGCCATCGGCGAAGAGATGGTCGAACTGCGATCCGTCGGCCGGGAACCCGTCCCTGAAATTGAACAGCGCGCCGAAATGGCGCTGCACGGCGATCACGCCTGCGCTGATGCCCACGCGCCCGCCGAGTGTCTGGCGCAGATACGGCGCCGCGGTGATGTGATCGGCGTGCACGTGGGTCTCGATGATCCATTCGAGCGCGAGCCCTGCGCGCTGGACCGCCGCGATCACCTTGTCGGCCGATGCGGTGCCGGTCCGACCGGACACCGGATCGAAGTCCAGGACCGGATCGATGACCGCAGCGCGGCCCGAAACCGGGTCGGCCACGACGTAGGAGACCGTGCCGGTCGCCGGATCGAAGAATGCATCGACGCGCGGGTTCATGGAACACCCTCGGCCAAGCGCGCGCAGGTAAAATACGGCTGCGGCAACGATTAACCCTTCGGGGCGTTGGTTCGCAACCCCGCGCCGAATTGACCCGCCGAGGCCGGCAGCCTAGAGCATGTCGCGAACAGGCCATGGGAGGCGACCGGTGCGGCCGGCCCGTTCGGCAATCCTGATCACCGTCGCGTCCGGTGCCGGCTATGGCCTGCTGGCCATGCTGGGCGTGCTCGCATCCTCCGGCACCCTGCCCGCCGGTCGCTGGTTCGTCGCCGTTGCGTCGGGTCTGGCGTTGGCGGCGGTGAGCTGCGTCCTCCTGTCCGCGGCGTGGCGGCGCCCGCCCGCGCGCCTGGGCGCGCTCGCTGCGGCGACCTGGCTGGCCGCGTCCGGCTTCGCCGCCGGCTGGATCGTCCACGGCCAGGCCGACGGCCCGTTCCGGCTGCTCGGGCTGCTCACCGCGGCGCTGTGTGGGCTGACGGTCCATGCCACCGGCGTGATCCATACCGCGCACACATCGATACCGGCCTGGAGCAACCGCTGGGTCGTTCCCAACTTCCTGGTGCTGGCGCTGTTCACCGGAACGCTGTGGCTGAACGTTCTGGTCAATCTGTTCGGCCGGCCGAGCCCGGACGTGTCCATGGTTCTCGTGCTGGTGCTGTTCCTCGCCTTCTACCTGAAGCGCAAATACTGGCGGCTCGTCGATGCCATCGGCGATACGGGATCGTCTATCGCGCGCGCCCATGTCGTCAGGCTCCGGCGTTATGCCTTCCTGCTGCTGTTCGTGCTGCCACTGGTCTGCGCGCTCACTGCGATGGAGACGCCGGCGTGGATCGCGATCCCGGCGAGCCTGCTGGCCGCGCTGGGCGCAAGCGCCGGGGCGGCGATCGCGCACTGGCTGTTCCGCGCCGAGGCGGGCGCGGTGGCACAGCCTGGTGGAACGGCCGGATGAGCCGTTGCCACCGGTCCGGGTCGGCCTGCCCGGCCCGACCGCCCGACGGGCGATGAGACGCGACTGGCTCGCCTGTCTGGCGCTGACCGGCACGGCGCTGTTCTTCGCCGGCAACACCATCGTCGGACGGGCCGTGGCGGATCTGCTGCCGCCGATGGGACTCGCCTTCTGGCGCTCGTTCGGCGCGCTGCTGATCCTTGCGCCGTTCGGCCTCAGCGAGGTCTGGGCGCAGCGCAGCGCCGTGCTGGCGGCCTGGCGGATGCTGGCGCTGCTGGGCCTGTTGGGGATGACCGCCTTCAGCGCGCTGATCTTCGTCGGGCTGCACCATACCGAGGCGATCAACGCCTCGCTCATCCAGGGCACCTTGCCGCTGAACATCGTCCTTTCCGCGATGGTGGTGCTGGGGATTTCGGCCGGCACGCGCCAGGTGATCGGTCTGATGGCCGGCGGTTTGGGCTTCGCCCTGATCGTGCTGCGTGGCGAAATTGGCGGTTTCGCCGCGCTCAGCCTCAATATCGGCGATGCGATGATCTGGATCGGCGTGCTCTGCCACGCCCTGTTCTCGATCCTGCTGCCACGCCGGCCGATGATGCTGAGCCTGCCGGCCTTCCTGACCGTGATGTTCTTCGTCGGCTCGGTGACGACATTGCCGCTGCATCTGTGGGAGATCGCCGACGGCGCGGGGATGCCGCTGAGCTGGCCGGCGCTGGCCGCGATCGTCTATGTCGCGCTGTTCGCCTCGGTCCTGGCGCAGCTCTTCTGGGCGGCGGGTGTGGCCAGGGTGGGTGCGACGCGGGCGGGATATTTCATCTATCTGACGCCGGCTTTCGGCGCGGCCATCGCTGTTGCGGTCCTCGGCGAGACGGTGGGCTGGTATCACCTCGCCGGGGTGGCGGCGATCTTCGCTGGCATCTGGCTGGCCGGCGGCAGCCGCACGGCCAAGCGTACTTGATCAGCCGGGGCTACGGGCGGGCGTGACGCCGACCATGGAATCGCGGCTCACCAGCGGGGCGAGCTGATCGGCGTTCCAGCCTTCGGTACCCTCGGGCCGCATCGGCAGCACCAGATAGCGCATGTCGGCGTTGCTGTCGTGGACCCGCACGGTGACGTCGCGATCGACCGTGGTGCCGAACTCCTGGAGCACCGCGCGTGGCTCGATGACCGCGCGCGCGCGGTAGGATTTCGACTTGTACCAGTCCGGCGGCAGGCCCAGCACCGTGCGCGGATAGCACGAGCACAGGGTGCAGACGATCATGTTGTGGGTCTCGGGCGTATTCTCCACCACGATGAGCTCGGCCCCGGCCATGTCGATGCCGAACTCGCCGACGGCTGCCGTCCCGTCATCAAGCAGACGTTCCTTGTAGGCCGGATCCGTCCACGCCCGGGCGACGATTCGTGCGCCGAGCGCCTCGCCCCGCGAGTCCATGAACTCGAGCTGGGCCCGGATCTCCTCGGCCGTCACCACCCCATTTTCGACCAGCAACTCGCGGATCGCACTCGCCTT
>CAYFYS010000194.1:0-4932 GCA_964347365.1 uncultured Rhodospirillaceae bacterium
CGACGATCTGCGGCTGGGTCAGGCAAAGCAGGTCGTTGTTGCCCTTCTGCGGCGCGGCGTGATCGGCGAACCGCCGGCCACGATAGTCACTTTCCGCCAGGCGGTGTTCCTGGATCATCGTGCCCATCGCGCCGTCGAGGACGAGGATGCGCGACTGCAGCCCGGCCCGCAGCGCTGCCGCGCGCTCGGGGCCGGAGCGCGGAGCTTCGGTTCCCTCCGCCGGGTCGCGGACCGCCGTTGGCGTGGCCACCCTCAGCCCGCCTCTCTGACGGCTGGGCCTTGCGCGCCCGGTAGCGGACGCATCCCCAGGATGTGGGCGATGGCATAGACCAGATCGGCGCGGTTGAGGGTGTAGAAGTGGAACTCGTCCACACCGTTGGCCTGCAGCAGGCGGCACTGTTCGGCGGCGATCGTGGCTGCAACCAGCTTGCGGGTCTCCGGATCCTCGTCGAGCCCGTCGAAGAGATCGGCCATCCAGCCGGGCACCGAAGCACCGCACATCGCGCTGAAGCGCACAACCTGGGCGAAGTTCGTAACCGGCAGAATGCCCGGGACGATGGGCAGGGTGATGCCAGCTGCGCGCACGCGCTCGATGAACCTCAGATAGACCTCGACATCGAAGAAATACTGGGTGATCGCCCGGCTCGCCCCGGCATCGATCTTGCGCTTGAGGTTGTCGATATCGGCCGCGGCGGTCCGCGCTTCGGGATGGGTTTCCGGATAGGCCGCCACGCTGATCTCGAAATCGGCGATGCGCTTCAGCCCGCCAACGAGATCCACGGCATAGGCATAGCCGTTGGCATGCGGCCGGTAGCCGGTCTCGCCCTCCGGCGCGTCGCCGCGCAGGGCGACGACATGGCGGATTCCGGACTGCCAATAGCGGCGGGCGACGCCGTCGACCTCATCGCGCGTCGCAGCCACGCAGGTTAGATGCGCCGCTGCTTGGAGAGGGGTCAGGCTTTGGATGCGGGTGACCGTCTGGTGGGTCCGGTCCCGGGTCGAGCCGCCGGCGCCGTAGGTCACCGAAACGAAACGCGGCCGCAACGCCTCCAGTCGGGCAATCGCCTTCCAGAGGGCGGCTTCCATCTTGTCGTTCTTCGGCGGGAAGAACTCGAAGGAGATCTTCAGATCCTTGCCGCCGCCGGGCGGGACGGGCAGTGTCAGCGGCGTCGCGGGTCTCTGGTCGGGCCCGGTCACGACACGGCCGCCAGGCTGGGCCGTACGGCCGCGGTCCGCGCGATCTCCGCCGGGCCGTCCCCGGCGCCCCGGCTGGCGGACCACAGCCCGACCGTCAGCGGATCGCCGGTCAGGTGGCGGACGCCGTTCAGCCGCAGCCCGGCGGCATGGTACCAGTCCGCGACCTCCTCGTCGCCGAAGCCGAGGCGCCGATGGGCGTGTTCGATCCGCAACTCCTCGCGGTCATGCGGCGTGAAATCGACGATGGCCATCCGGCCGCCCGCGCGCAGCACGCGCGCGGCCTCCGCGATCGCCGCCGCCGGGTCGTCGGCGAAATGCAGGACTTGGTGGATCGTGACCACATCGAAGCGCGCCGCGTCCCACGGCAGGTCGTACATGTCGCCCAGGCGCACCTGACAGTTGGTCAGCGCGCGCGATTCCAGATTGGCGCGCGCGACCGCGAGCATCGCCGGCGAGAGGTCTATGCCGATGCCGTAGCCGATCCTGGGGCCGAGCATCTCAAGGATCCTTCCGGTTCCGGTCCCGATATCCAGCAGGTCCTCGATGTGATTCGGCGGCAGGGCTTCCTGCAAGGCGCGCTCCACGACGCGCTCGTCGATGTGCATCGAGCGGATGCTGTCCCATTGCGCCGCATTGGTCCGGAAATAGGCCGCCGCGCGGGCCGCGCGCGCATCCTTGACCTGGGCGATGCGCATCCGGTCGCGCGCAAACCCCGCCCCGTCCTCCGGAGTCAGGGCCAGCACGTCGCGCGCGAGCACGCCCGCCGGGCCGGTGCGCGGTTCCGCTAGGCGGTAGAATACCCAGGACCCTTCGCGGAACCGCTCGAGCAGCCCGGCATCGCACATCACCTTGAGGTGACGCGATATTCTGGGCTGGCTCTGGCCGAGGATCGTCGTCAGCTCGCTGACCGTCATCTCACCCTGCGCGCAGGCCACCAACAGCCGCAGCCGGGTCGCCTCGGCGACGGCGCGCAACGCGTTCAACAGCGTGTCCAAAACGTTCCTTCCAAAACCGGAATCAAGCTTATGCAGACATAAAGATATATCCATGTTGAAGAGTCAAGCCCGGCGGCGCCGTTTTTCGGCAAGCTGGTTGCGCGGATCGCAGCCGCCGCTCGGCGATCCTTTGATCCCGCTTCGGGTGGCTGGCGGATTCACGCCCCTTGTGATAGTTACGCCGCAGGCAGGATGCCGGGTCGTCGTGGACAAATGCCCGGCGGCTCGACGGGAAGGCTGACGGAATCGATGACCCTGAAGAAGCGCGGCGGTTTGCGCGGTGCCCGGGCGGTTCTTGGCAGCGCTTGCCTGGCGCTCGCGATCACCGGGTGCGCCGGCGCGCCGCCCGAGGACGACCCGGTCGCGGTGGCGTTGTATCGCGAGGCCAACGATCCGATCGAGCCCCTGAACCGCAGCCTCTTCCAGGTCAACCTCGTGCTCGACAAGGCGATCCTCAAGCCGCTCGCCTTCGGCTACAGCCAGGCCGTACCCGATCCGCTCCAGACCATGATCGGCAATTTTCTGCGCAACCTGCGCGCGCCGGTCATCTTCGCCAATGATCTGCTCCAGGGCGAGGCCGGGCGCGCCGGTAACACGTTGATCCGCTTCGCGATGAATTCCGGGGTGGGCATTCTCGGCACGGTGGATGTCGCCGAGGCGTTTGGCGTGCCCAGACATGACGAGGATTTCGGACAGACCGCGGCGGTCTGGGGCGTCGGCGAGGGGTTCTATCTGATGCTGCCGTTGCTCGGACCGTCCAATCTGCGTGACGCGGCGAGCAAGGCGGTCGATTTCCTCTTCGATCCGTTCACCTACCTGTCACATCGGACGTTCAACTATGCCAGGTTCGGCACCGGCATCGTCCATGTCCGGGCGCGTCGATACGACGAGATAAACCGACTGGAAAGGACATCCCTGGATTACTATGTGGCGGTTCGGAGCCTCTATCGACAGAAGCGAGCCGATGAAATCCGCAATCGGAGGCTGGGGCCGCTGCAACCCATGTCGACGATTTCCCCCGACCCGGAAGGCGAACGCCCCGCGGGGTCGTCGCGCCGTTCCGATCACGGATCGATGCCATGATTCGAAGACGTCCCATTGTGTTGTTCGCCCTTCTGGCGGTGCTGTTCTTCGCCGCCGGCGGCGCCCGGGCGGAGGCCGGCACGACCGAGAAATTCGTGCGCGAGGCCGGCGAACGTGCGCTGGCCACCTTGACCACCGATATCTCCATGGAGCAGCGCGCCCGGCGTTTCCGCCGGATTCTCAACGATACCTTCGATCTGGATACGATCGCGCGCTTCACCCTCGGGCGCTATTGGCGGCGCGCATCGCCGGGACAGCGGGTCGAATTCCGCCGTCTGCTCGAAGAATTCCTGGTGGGGATCTATCTCAGCCGGTTCGGCGAGCTCGACATCAAGCATTTCCGAGTCTCCAAGTCCCGCGCGATCAGCACGCGCGATCACCTCGTGATGTCGGAGATCCTGCTCCAGCGGGAGCGCCCGCCGTTGCGCGTCGGCTGGCGGGTCAGAAGCCGGGGAAACAGGGCGCGGATCATCGATGTGTTTGTCGAGGGGATCAGCCTATCGGTCACGCAGCGCGACGAGTTCGCCGCCGTGATCATGCGCGGCGGCGGCAAGGTGGAAAGCCTGCTGGCGCTGCTCCGCAGGAAGACGGCCGCCAACTGACGAGCGCCGCCGGCGCCGCGGCCTGCCGGTCTTGCCGTCCGGGGTGGTCTCAGGCGCGGCCGTGCACAGCCGGTCTGTATCGGAGCCGATGCGGCCGGTCGGCGTCCGCACCCAGGCGTCTTCGCCGGTCGGCCTCGTAATCCTCGTAATTGCCCTCGAACCAGACGATCCTGGCTTCGTCCTCGAAGGCCAGCATGTGCGTTGCGATGCGGTCGAGGAACCAGCGGTCGTGGCTGATGACCATCGCGCACCCGGCAAAGGAGACCAGCGCGTCCTCCAGCGCGCGCAGCGTATCGACGTCCAGGTCGTTGGTCGGCTCGTCGAGAAGCAGGACATTGGCCCCGGATTTCAACAACTTGGCCAGATGAACCCGGTTGCGTTCGCCGCCCGATAGCTGGCCGACCGGCTTTTGCTGGTCGGCGCCACGGAAATTGAACGCGCCCACATAGGCGCGCGAGGACATCCGGCGTCCGCCCAATACGATTTCGGTCTCGCCCTGGGCGATCTCCTCCCAGACGGTGTTGCCGGCATCGAGCGATTCACGGGATTGGTCGACATGACCCAGGCGGACGGTCTCGCCGATCCGCAAGCTGCCCGCATCGGGTGTCTCCGCGCCCGTGATCAGCCGGAACAAGGTGGTCTTGCCCGCGCCGTTGGCGCCGATCACGCCGACGATGCCGCCCGGCGGCAGATCGAAATCGAGCCCGTCGATCAGCAGGCGGTCGCCGTAGCCCTTGGTCAGCCCCTTGGCCTGCACCACCACGTCGCCAAGGCGCGGGCCGGGCGGGATGATGATCTGGGCGGCCTCCGGCGTCCGGTCGGCGGCTTCGGCCAGCAGCGAATCGTAAGCGCTCACCCGCGCTCTGGATTTGGCCTGGCGGGCGCGGGGCGAGGCGTGAATCCATTCCAGCTCGCGCGCGAGCGTACGCTGGCGGGCGGTCTCGTGCTTCTCCTCGACGGCCAGCCGCTTCTCCTTCTGGTCCAGCCAAGAAGAATAGTTGCCCTGCCATGGAATACCGCGCCCGCGGTCGAGCTCGAGGATCCAGCCGGCGACA
>CAYFYS010000195.1:0-4929 GCA_964347365.1 uncultured Rhodospirillaceae bacterium
GCTGCGCCAGCGGATCGCCGAACGGCTGAAGGAGGCGCAGGACACCGCGGCGATGTTGACGACCTTCAACGAGGTCGACATGTCGGGCGTCACCACCGTCCGCGACCGGTTCCGCGATGCCTTCGAGATCAGGCACGGCACCCGGCTCGGTCTGATGAGCTTCTTCGTCAAGGCGGTCACCGTGGCGCTCAGGGAGGTCCCGGCCGTCAACGCCGAGATCGACGGCACCGACATCGTCTACAAGAACCACTACGACATCGGGGTGGCGGTGGGCACCGATCAGGGGTTGGTGGTCCCGGTGCTGCGCGATGCCGACCGGATGTCCTTCGCCGAGATCGAGGCCGGGATCGCCGCGCTCGGTGCGCGTGCGCGCCAGGGCAGGCTGACGATGGAGGAGTTGACCGGCGGCACCTTCACGATCACCAACGGCGGGGTTTATGGCTCGCTTCTGTCGACACCGATCCTCAACCCGCCGCAATCGGGCATCCTCGGGATGCACAAGATCCAGAAACGGCCGGTGGCGATCGGTGCGGAAGTCGCGATCCGTCCGATGATGTACCTGGCGCTGTCCTACGACCACCGGATCATCGACGGGCGCGAAGCGGTGACGTTCCTGGTCCGCGTCAAGGAATGCATCGAGGATCCGGAGCGCATCCTGCTCGAATCCTGAACACGGCCCCGGCGGCGATACCCCGCCCCACGGGCGCGACGGCCCGCTCAGCGCGCCCGCGGGTGGGCTTTGTCGTAGACCCTGACCAGGGCGGCGGTGTCGACGTCGGTATAGCGCTGGGTAGTCGACAGCGAAGCGTGACCGAGAAGCTCCTGGATCGTGCGCAGATCGCCGCCAGCCTGCAACAGGTGGGTTGCGAAGCTGTGCCGCAGGGCGTGCGGCGTCGCAGTCTCGGGCAAGCCGAGCCGGGCGCGCAGGCTGCGCATCTGACGCTGGAAGACGCCGGGGTTGAGCCGGCCGCCGCGTGCGCCGACAAACAGCGGACCGCCCGGAACCAGCAGCGGACAGGCGCCGACATAGGCTTCGATCGCCTCGGCGACGACCGGCAGAACCGGAACCACCCGCTCCTTGCCACCCTTGCCGAGGATCCGCAGGCTCTGGCCGTTTGGCGCGTCGTCGAGGTCAAGGCGCAGCGCCTCGTCAATCCGCAGGCCGCAGCCGTAAAGCAGCAGCAGCAGCGCGCGGTCGCGCCGGGCGATCCAGGCCGTCGCGTGGCCCGTTGCGGCGCTGTCGATCACCGCCATCGCCTCGGCCTCGGCCAGCGGCCTTGGCACCGGCCGGGGCAGGCGCGGGGTACGCACTGCGCCCAGCGCGGGGTTGCCCGCCCGTTCGGTACGTTCCAGGAATCGGAAGAAGCCGCGCAGGACCGACAGCGCCCGCGCGGTCGATGTCCGCGCGCTGCCCGCCATCGCCCGACGTGCGAGATAGGCCCGGAAATCGGCATGGCTCAGCCGCTGGAGGCTGGCGAGTCCGACAAGCCCCCCCTGATGGTCGCTCAGAAAGTCAAGGAAGCGTTTCAAATCGCGCAGATATGCCGCCGTGGTATGTGGCGAGGCGCGACGCTCGGTCTGCATCCACATGCGCCAAGCTTCAATCGCCTCGGCGAGGTCCGGCGCGGCAGCGAACGTCTCTAGGTCGGGGGCTGCGACCATCGCCGGATGCACAGGGCGAGAATCTCACCCAGAAACTCGAGAAGCTCGGTGCCGTCCTCGGCCACAAAGCCGTCCGGATCCGCCGATCCCAGGATCAGAAACGCGCGTGGCATCCCGTCGGGCAGCTTCAGGCCGATCGTCGCCGCCGCGCGCGCGCGCGCGCCGAGCTCGGCACGTTCGGCCGCACGCACCGGTCCCAGCCGGATCCGGCCGACACGGCGGCCCAGGGCGTTGAACCGGGCCGCCCTGACGCGGTCCTGGAGGATCAGCACCGCGGACTCGATGCCGAGCATGTCGGGGAAATCCCGGCGTACGCGATGGATCAGATCCTCCAACGAGGATGCGCCGATCACCGTGCGGCAGGCACCGTGAACGCGCTCGACCCCCTGCGCGCGCGCCTCGGCGGCAGCGAGTAATCGACGGATATGGGCATCGCGCTGTGCCAGCGAGCGGCGCAACCCTTCGACGATGTGGCGCTGCAGATCAACCACCCCGGATCTCTCGGCCGGGTGCGGCACGAACAGCGTGGCCAAAAAATCCGGGTTTCGCTCGATATAGGCCCGGACCGCACCCGGGTCCGGCTCTTCACGGGCCGCGGGCGGGCGGCCGTCCAATGCATCAGGCATCGAGGATCGATTGTCCCGTCTGTTGCCAGTCCCTCAGAAAGGCCTCCAGCCCATTGTCGGTCAGCGGATGGGTGAAGAGCCGACGGATCACCGCAGGCGGGATGGTCGCCACATCGGCACCGATCCTGGCGGCATCCGCGACATGGTTGGGGCTGCGGATCGAAGCGACCAGGATCTCGGTATCGAACCCGGGATAATTGTCGTAGATCCGGCGGATGTCGGCGACCAGCGCCATGCCGTCGCGGCTGATGTCATCGAGTCGGCCGATAAAGGGGGAGACGAAGGCCGCGCCGGCCTTGGCGGCCAGGATCGCCTGGCTGGCCGAGAAACACAGCGTGACGTTGACCATCACGCCGTCCGCGGCGAGCACCCGGCAGGTCTTGAGCCCGTCGGGGGTCAACGGCACCTTGACCGCGACATTGCGCGCAAGCTGGGCAAGCTTGCGGCCTTCCGACAGCATCGTCGCATGATCGGTGGCCGCGACCTCGGCGTTCACCGGGCCATCGACGAGTTCACATATCTCGCGGATCACCGCCAGGAACCCCCGGCCGGTACCGGCCACGAGCGAGGGGTTGGTCGTCACGCCGTCGAGCAGACCGGTTCCGGCGAGATCGCGGATCTCGTCAACATCGGCGGTGTCGACGAAGAACTTCATGCCATCTCCCGGTTCCCACGGCCTCGAAAAGCTTCGTCCGCGGAGCGCTCGGTTGGTCGTCACCACCCGATGCCCTAGAGTGTAATCCATGAATCCCGAACGTGTCAGGACGGCGGCGCGAATCGGATCCGACCGCGCCGCCGTTCTGGTGCCCCTACCCGTGGCCGGCACCTATGATTATGCCGTACCCGAGGGAATCGCGGCGCAACCCGGGGATTTCGTGCGGGTTCCGCTGGGAAAGCGCGTGGTGACCGGCGTCGTCTGGGGCCCGGCCGAGGGTACAATCGCCCCGTCCCGGCTACGCGAGATCGCAGCGGTGCTTGATGTCCCGCCGATGAGAGAGGACTTGCGCCGCACCATCGCCTGGACCGCCGCCTACACGCTGAGCGCGCCGGGCGCGGTCCTGCGCATGGCGATGAGCGTGCCCGAGGCGCTCGAGCCGCCCCGGCGCGAGACCGCCTTCGTCGCCGCGTGCGGGACGCTTCCCCAGGGGGTGCGCATGACCGACGCCAGCCGGCGACTGAGGGCACTGCTGGCCGACGGCAAGCCACGCCGGATGGCCGACATCGCCCGCCAGGCGCGCGTGAGCGCCTCGGTGGTCCATCGTCTGGTCGGGGTGGGGGTGGTCCGGTCGGTCTCGCTGTCCTCGGAGCAGGACCCGCCGGTCCCGGACTGGCGCCGCGCCGGAGCCCGTCTGACCGGCCCACAGGCCGCTGCCGCTGCGTGTCTTCGCGCCCGGCTCGCAGCCCGCGGGCCGCACACGATCACGCTCCTGGACGGGGTTACCGGATCGGGAAAGACCGAGGTCTATTTCGAAGCGATCGCCGCGGCCCTTGCACGGCAACGCCAAGTGCTGGTTCTGCTGCCCGAGATCGCGCTGACCGTCGACTGGCTGCGCCGGTTCGAACGCCGCTTCGGCGCGCCGCCCTGTCACTGGCATTCCGACATCGGTCGGTCGCAGCGGCGCGAGACCTGGCGCGCGGTCGCCGCTGCCAAGGCGCGGGTCGTCGTCGGCGCCCGTTCGGCACTGTTCCTGCCGTTCGCCTGTCTCGGGCTGATCCTGGTCGACGAGGAGCACGATTCGAGCTTCAAGCAGGAAGACGGGGTCATCTACAACGCACGGGACATCGCGATCGTGCGCGCCCGTAACGCCGTTTGCCCGATCGTGCTGTCATCGGCCACACCGTCGCTGGAAACCACGGTCAACGTCCAGCGCGGCCGGTATCGGCGCGTTCACCTGCCCGAGCGGTTCGGTAGCGCCGGGCAGCCGAGCCTGGCGGCGATCGACATGCGCGCCGAGACCATGGCGCCGCAATCCTGGCTGTCGCCCCGCCTGCGCGAGGCGGCCCGGGCGAGGCTTGATGCCGGGGAACAGGTGCTGTTCTACCTCAACCGACGCGGCTATGCCCCGCTCACCCTGTGCCGCGGCTGCGGCCACCGCTTCGCATGCCCCAACTGCACTGCCTGGCTGGTCGATCACCGCCTTGCGGGACAGCTGCAGTGCCACCATTGCGGGTTCTCGGCCCGGCCGCCTTCGGCCTGCCCGGGATGCGGCGCGGGGGATGGTTTCGCGGCCTGCGGCCCGGGCGTCGAGCGGCTCTGCGAGGAGACGCAAGCCGTCTTCCCGGGAGCGCGGATTGCCCTGATGTCATCGGATTCCCTGCGCGGGCCGGCCGCCGCAGAAGAGCTCATCGCCCGTATCCGCGCCCGGACGTTCGATCTGATCATCGGCACCCAGCTCGTCGCCAAGGGTCACGACTTCCCCCACCTGACGCTCGTCGGGGTGATCGATGCCGACCTCGGGCTGGACGGTGGCGATTTGCGGGCGGCCGAACGCACCTACCAGGTGCTCCACCAAGTCACCGGCCGTGCCGGCCGGGCGGAACGGCCGGGCCGTGCGGTGATCCCGACCCACGCTCCCGACCACCCGGTGATGCGTGCCCTCATCGCCGGCGACCGCGACGGATTCATCCGGGCCGAGGCCCA
>CAYFYS010000196.1:0-4928 GCA_964347365.1 uncultured Rhodospirillaceae bacterium
TTTCCCAACGAAGGCTCGGCCGACGGCACGGTGGTGATCAGCCCCGGCGACTTCGTCGTGCTGCCGTATAACCGCTATGTCACCGACGAGATCCGGATCGAGGTGCGCGACGGCTTCATCCGCCGGATCGAGGGCGGTCTGGACGCCAAGCTGATGGACTCCTGGCTGGAGGACAACCGCGCCACGCCCGACGACATGGACGGGCATGCGATCTCCCATCTCGGCTGGGGGCTCAACCCGCAGTCGCGCTGGGACAACGTCGCCCTTTACGGCGACGATCCCGACCGCAGCAACGCCGCACTGCGGACCTTCGCCGGCAATTTCCTGTTCTCCACCGGGCCGAACTCCCAGGGCGGCGGCAAGCGGACCACCAAGGGCCATTACGACGTGCCGATGCGCGATTGCTCGATCATGCTCGACAACGACCTGATCCTGGACAAGGGACGGTTCACCGATCCCGGGATGGCGGTGCCGCGCGTGGCGCGATGAGCGGGGGCGGATATCGGGCGCGGCGAGGCGGAAATACCGGCTCGGCGCCCGTGCCCCGAAGCGCCTCCAGGCACGACCACAGGTTTACGCCGCCCTGCAATTCGGCCATGATTTCGCCTGCACGGCCGGCGCAGCGCATCGCCGGCGGCGAGCGAATCAGGAGACAGGGATGCTCGGACGCTTTCTTCCGGCCGCCGTTGCAGCGGCGATCGCACTGGGTGCGGCAGCCGTGGCCGCCGAGCCGATCAGGATCGGCTTCTCCCATTCCAGGACCGGAATCTTCGCCCAGGCCGCGACCTCGCAGTTTCAGGCCTACGAGCTGTGGCGGGAACAGGTCAACGCGCGCGGCGGGCTGAACGTCGCCGGCGAAAGGCGTACGGTCGAATTCCTGTCCTATGACGACCAGTCGAACACGGGCAAGGCCGTCCAGATCTACGAGAAACTGATCACCGACGACAAGGTGGACCTCCTGCTATCGCCCTGGGGGACCTCGCTCCACTTCGCGATCGCAGGCGTTATCGAGCGCTACCGGTTTCCGGTGGTCGGCAACACCGCGGCCTCGGTCCAGCTCCGCGACCTGAAGGCCGGCAATATCTGGTTCCCGACGTCGCTGTTCCCGGACAAGCAGTCGCGCGCCCTGGCCGACCTCCTGAAAACCCAGGGGGTGCGTTCGGCGGCCCTGATTACCAACCAGCTTCCCTACACCCAGGAGAACAAGAAGTTCGTCATCCCCGCGCTCGCCAATGCGGGCATCGCGCTGGTGGTGAACGAGGACTATCCCCCGAACGTCAAGGACCTGACGCCGCTGCTCAACAAGATCAGGAACGCCGGGCCCGATGCCGTTCTCGCCTATACCTACCCGGCCGATGCGGTGCTCTATATGCAGGGCGCGCGCGAGGTCGGGCTCAACGCCGGCACGCAGGTCGTCCTTCTTGGCCCGCAATACGACTTTTTCGCCAAGATCTTCGGGCCGGCGCGCAACGGGATCCTGACCATGGGCCACTGGACGCCGCTTAGAGCGGACTGGCCGGGCGCGACGACCTTCGCCGAGGCCTTCAAGGCACGCTGGAAGACCGACGCCGATTTTCTCGATGCGCCGCTCGCCTATGTCTCGGTGGAGATCCTCGAACAGGCCGTGGCAGTGGCAGGCACCGACAAGGACAGGCTGCGCGCGGCGATCTCCTCGATGACCTTCCGGACCATCAACGGACCGGCCAGGTTCGAGGGCATCCAGAACGTGCTGTTGCCCACGATGATCTCGCAGATCCAGGACCAGAAACAGCACATCGTCTGGCCGCCGGACCAGGCGACCGCGAGCGTGATCGCCAAGCCGGCCTGGAAATAGCCTGCCCGCGGCCCCGCGGCGCGGGGCCACACCACCGCCGGGGCGGCGATGGCTGACATCCTTTCCGGCCAGCTCCTGATCGCCGCGCTGGTGCTGGCGGCGATCTATGCGCTGGTGGCGCTGGGGCTGAACCTGATCTACGGCACCATGCGGCTGCTCAACGTCGCCCATGGCGAGATCCTGATGCTGGGCGGCTATCTCGCCTATTGGTCGTTCACCCTGACCGGGATCGGGCCGGTCTACTCGATGGCGGCGGGGCTCGTGCTCGCCGGGGCGTTCGGCGCGATCGTCTACCGCACGCTGTGCCGCCGGGTGGTCGCATCCGCCCGGCTGATCGAGCAGATCGAGGCGAACTCCCTGCTGGTGCTGTTCGGCGTTTCGATCATTCTGCAGAACGTCGCCGCTCTGTCGTTCACCGCGACCGCGCGGGCCTACCCCTATCTCGACCAGATCGTTCGCATCGGCGGCTTCCAGGTGACCGCGGACCGGCTGGTCGTGCTGGTGGTCGGGCTTGCGGTCTGCTTCGCCTGCGTCGCCTTCTTTCGGATGTCGGTGACCGGGCTTGCGATCCGCGCGCTGATCCAGCAGCCCGACGCGGCCATGCTGGTCGGCATCGATGTCGAGCGGGTGCGCCTGATCAGCTTTTCGCTCGGCTTCGGCATCGCCGGGCTCGCCGGCTGTCTGATCAGCATGCTGGAGCAGGTCTCACCCTTCATGGGCTTTCCGTTCACCATCGCGGCGTTCGTGGTCATCATCCTGGGCGGGCTCGGCAACCTGATGGGCGGGATCGCCGGCGCCGCCCTGCTGGCGGTGATCGAGATCTACGGCGTCGCGCTGACCTCGGCCAGTATGCGCTCGATCCTGATCTACGGCGTCTTCATCGGCGTGTTGATCTGGCGGCCCCGCGGGCTGTTCGGCGCCGCACGGGCCGTGCGGTGAGTGCCGTGCGCCCGGCCGTCGGACTGGTGGCGGCGGTAGCGGCGCTTGCAAGCCTGCCGCTCTACAGCGGCGACTACGTGCTGGGCGTGGCGCTGTCGCTTCTGATGTGGATCGCGCTGACTCAGAGCTGGGTCGTGCTCTCGGCGATGACCGGTTACATCTCGCTCGGCCATGCGGTCTTCTTCGGGGCTGGCGCCTACGTGATGGTGCTGTGCTTCGGCACCCTGCCCTTCTGGCTCGCGGTCGCGCTCGCCGGGCTGGCGACCGGGCTGATCGCCCTTCTGGTCGGCTATCCGTGCCTGCGGGTGCGCGGCCCCTATTTCGTGATTCTCACCTTCGGGCTGGCGGAGCTGGTCAAGTTCATCGTCATCAACACCGAGGCGGCGCTCGGGAAGTTCGGCCGCCTGCTGTTCGGCGCACCGGGGCTCGATGCGCTGTACCATGCGATCCTCGGGCTTGCCGCCGCCTCGGTAGCGATCACCTGGCTGGTCAGGCGTTCGCGCTTCGGCGCGGGGCTGCGCGCGATCCGCGAGAACGAGGAGGCGGCCGAGGGCCTCGGCGTCAATGTCGGTCGCTTCAAGGTACTCGCCTTCGCACTTTCGGCGGTCGTCCCGGGCATGGTCGGCGCGGTCATGGTGCTGCGCACGACCTATTTCGAGCCGCTGGACGTCTTCAACCCGATCACCTCGTTCACCATCGTCTCGATCGCCATCATCGGCGGTGGCGACGACGTGCCGGGCCCGCTCTACGGCGCGTGTTTCCTGGTCCTGCTGCAGGAGCTGTTGTGGGCGAACTGGCCGGAGGTCTACATGATCCTCCTGGGCGCGCTCCTGGTCGGGTTCGTGCTCGGCGCGCCCGACGGCATTCAGGGCCGCGTCGCCGCGCTGCGCCGGCGGATGGCAGCATGAGCATCCTCCGCCTGGATGGGCTCAGCAAGAATTTCGGTGGCGTTCTCGCCGTCGATTCGATCGACTTGGCCGTGGAACCCGGCGAAATCGTCGGTCTCATGGGCGCCAACGGCGCCGGCAAGACGACCCTGTTCGGGTTGATCGCTGGCAATCTGCGCCCGAGTGCGGGCATGATCCGGTTCGAGGACCGGCGCATCGATAGCCTGCGCCCCGACCAGGTGAGCCGGTTAGGCATCGCGCGCGCCTTCCAGATCGTCCGCCCATTCAGCAGCCTGAGCGTGCTTGAGAACACCGCAATCGGCGTCCTGTTCGGCAGCGCGCGCGAGCGCTCGCCGGCCCGCGCCGAGGCGCGGGCGCGGGAAGTGCTCGAAGAGGTCGGGCTCGCCGAGCGCGCCGCCGATCCGGCCGGCAGCCTCACGCTCGCCGGCCGCAAGCGGCTGGAGATCGCCCGCGCCATCGCAGCGCGCCCCAAGCTCCTGCTGCTCGACGAGGTGATGGCCGGGCTCACGCCGAAGGAGGTGGACGAGGCGCTGGCGATCATCGTTGCGCTGCGCGCGCGCCATGGGCTGACCATCGTGGTGATCGAGCATGTCATGCGCGCGCTCATGCGGCTGTGCCAGCGCCTGGTGGTGATCCACCACGGCGTCAAGATCGCCGAGGGCAGCCCGCGCACGATCGCCGAGGACGCGACCGTGATCGAGGCTTATCTCGGGCGCAGCGCGCGGTGACTTCCCTGCTGGAAGTGCGCGCGGCCAGCACGGGCTATGGCGAGGTGCGGATTCTCCAGGGCGTCTCGCTCGATGTCGCGGAGAGTTCGATCACGGCGCTGCTGGGCAGCAACGGCGCCGTCAAGACCACGCTGATGCGCGCCCTGGCCGGTCTGCTGCCGCTCGACGGCGGCCGGATCGTCTTCGCCGACACGCGGATCGATTCCACCGCGCCGCACGAGCGCGTCGCGCGCGGCATCGCGCTGGTCCCCGAGGGACGGCTGATCTTTCCCGAGTTCTCCGTGGAGGAGAACCTCAGGGCGGGCGCCCGCGGCCGCCGCGCCCGCGCCGCAGCCCAGACACGCATCGCCGAGATGTTCGCCCTCTTCCCGCGGCTGCGCGAGCGGCGGCGCCAGGCCGGCGGGACGCTGTCCGGCGGCGAACAGCAGATGCTGGCGATCGCCCGGGCGCTGATGTCCGACCCGCGCCTGCTGCTCCTGGACGAGCCGAGCCTCGGGCTCGCCCCGGCGGTGCCCGCCG